>CAJONJ010000046.1 GCA_905236005.1 uncultured Alphaproteobacteria bacterium | reverse complement strand
GCTGCTCGGGCTGCTGCATCCCGGCCATTTTCACGAATATTGTTTGAAACTCGTTCATTTATTTTAACCAAATCAGTTGCCATACGGTCAGATAATTCATCATACAGAACAAAATAGTTAGCTTTGGCACGTTGAACAGCCGCAGTTGCAATCTGTCGCCGAATTGTGTTTGCCAATTTTGGAAAACGTATTTTGTTGTCTTTAAACAAATCTGTAACTCCCGGTATTTGTCGTCCAGAAACACAGAATGATACCCATTGATCTTTTTCAATTAAATCTATGGTTCTGTTTATATTTTCTTGCAAAGACAATAATTCACTGCGAACACGTGCTTTTTCTTCTTCTGGGATATTATATTCTTTTTTGTAATTCGCCAGATAGCCTTCTATATCAATAAAACCATCGTCCCCTATTTCTATTGATGCCCAATTAATAATCCCAGATATAACACCAGCAAATGGTGTTATCGGACCCGCCACTTCTGATCTGGCATATCTGTCACGTCCCAATTCATAATCCGAAATCTGATTTAAATCAGAACGACAATCAAACCATTTTAATCCTTTGGTTGATTCTGGTGAATCTGTTGAATATTGACATATCTGATATCTTAAACTTTGTGTTCCAATAACACCATCATTCACAGCAAATGCCGCACATGATTCTGGGTCGCCACATACTTTGGTCATTGCATCTTCAACTTTGTTTTGACATGTTTGCAATAAATTATTATCTATATTCAACATAACACCATCTACTATGCGTGCCAAAGCATCATATATTTCATCACCTTTGATTTCTTCTTTACCGTATATTTTTTGGCATCCAACCAATTTTTCATACGGACACATACGCACAATTATATTCGTATCCAGACCGACACATTTTGAATAATCTTTGCCACAACGATCTTCGCTTTGAATACATTCTTTGACTTCTGCTGTGCACGCATCAACACGCATAGCAGCCAATTTAGCCAACACCGATGGCCACAAACTGGATGCCGACGGATTATCATACGAACCACCTGTTGCAGCTAAACATGGTTCCAATTCTACTTTGCATAAATGTTTAACTGCTTCTGGTCGTGTCAAACACAAATCATAAGAATCAGGATTATTTTCATCTATATTATCTTTGCATGCACTTAAAAAACAATTTGATATATTTGTTAAACAAGACGAACGAGCATCTGATTCAGTATTTGATTCTGCGATTTTAATATCTGCGATTGTATTTTTCAGAAACGCATCCCAGACCTGATCTTTGACTGATGTGCATTGTTTTGTAACACTTTCGCATATAATTTTTTTAGATTCTAAAATTTCCATTGTTGATTTTGCAATCATCACAGATGAATTTGCACCAACAACCGCAACTCGTTTTGTTGTATCCGCATACATTTTATCAATACCCAATCGCCCAACACAACCAGTCCAATCAGCACCACATTCTGCTTTATCTTGCATGCATTTTCCAAATTCAACCACACACTGTCCTAAATCATATTTATTAGAAGCCTGATATTGTTCCAATGCAGCACCCCTGACAGCTTTTTTAGCATCAGCACGCAATTCTTTACTTTTCTGATTTTGTTCATTGATTGAATTTTCAAACGCAGCACAATCCGATTTTATTTTTTGTGAATATAAATTTTTTATCAGTGTTTCTTGCGATTTACATTCTGATAATTGTTCAATGCACAATTTATGCATATTTAACCGCAAAGATTCCCCATATTCACCAGTCGGCACAACCAATTGTCCATCAGACACACCGGCATCATCTGTTTTATCCAGCAATTCATCAGCCATATCACCCATTTCAATAATTTCTTTACCAAATTTAGCTAATTTTTCACTGGCATAATCTTTGGCACGAATTTTATTAAATCTATTATTCAATTCTTTGAATTGATTACTGCATTGGCAACGCCCACCCGAATCATTATCAATTATGCAACCCGCATCCATACAGGCGGTATATTTTTCAATACACGACGAAGACTGCATTTCTGTGGCACTGGCAACTTTGGTTCCGACATCAATTGCATTTTGTTTAATGGCAGTTCTGGCGGCAACACAATCCCCAAGTGGCATAACGATACACCACACAACAAATAACGATAAAAATCTAAACGTTTTTTTCATATATTAAAATTGAATATCTGTACACTCTTCTTGTTCATCAGCCCAGGTTTTACAGTGATCCAAACCTGCACCAATTGTTTTACATTTTTGTGTTCTGATACATTTATGACAAACCAAAGTTTCTATACCAAAAGTCGTAGTAACCTGACGCTTATAAGTATACGAAGATTCTGATGAATACCCAACCAAATTATTATCATTTCCACTTTTTCTGTTTGTCTTTCGCATAGCAGACTCTGTATTTCTAGATTTTGCAAATTTTTCGCCTTCACCTAATGCTATACATGCTTGGCGTGCAGGTTCTGTTCTGGCACGTCTGTCATTTATGTTTTCTATCTCAGCCATACGTTCTGCTAATCTGCTGACACCAGTTGCATATTCGTTCATTAATTCATCGTATTTTCTGAAATAATTTTCACGTGTTTTGTGCAACGCAGACATCGTTATAATTCTGCGATATTGATTTGTTAAATTTGGAAATCTTGCATTACCAGTTTTACCAATCATTTGCGTAACATCATCTTTGGTTAAACCAGCCACCTGACGACCAGTTACACAATATTGCACTTTTGGGTCAGATTCTATGGCATCAATAGCATTTCTGATTGTGCTGTGTAATGTTTCTATTTCAGATTTCACACGTTCCTTTGATGCTGTATCTTGTGTAACAAAACTTTCTATTTCTTTTTCATATTTATCAACACCAACCAACCCATATCCTTTATCAGCTATATCCAGATAATCCCAATAAATCTGACCATCAAATTTATTAGTAAAATAATGCCGTTGATGTGCATCCATCGTTAAATCTGCATTTATCGTTGTTTTACCCAAATCAACATCAGTAATCGCTGTTTCAGAATCTTTACAATTAGAATATTTTTTGCCGTCATATTCGCACCATTGCAATTTCAAACTGTGTGAACCGATTGTATCATCAATCAACCCGTCACAATTTTCAGTATCACCACATATTTTGACCATCGCATCTTCCACAGCTTTCTGACATGCAACCAATAAATCGTTATCCACATTTAATAAAATACCCTGTGCAGTTTTTTCTAACGTTTCACGCACAGTTTCTTTATTACCACCATATTCTTTGTAACACGCAGTCAATTTATCTTCTGGACAAATACCAGCAACATCATCATTATCCAAACCAATACATTGTGAATAATCTTTGCCACAACGGTCTGTATCAGTCAGACATTTTTTAAATTCATCTGTACACGCATCAACACGCATAGCTGCCAATTTAGCCAACACACCCTGCCATAATCTTGATCTATCAGGATTCTCATACGAACCACCTGTTGCAGCCAAACATGGTTCCAATTCTACTTTGCAGAAAGACTTATAATTGTCTGGTCGTGACAAACACATATCATATGAACCCTCTGGGTCTTTTGGATCCATATTATCTTTGCACGCTTTAACATAACATTGTGAAATATTAGATAAACAACCTGTTCTTAAATTAGATTCCTGAACCAATTCTGCAGCCTTGATAGTCGTTACAATATCTTTGACGAACACGTCCCACACTTTGTCTTTTTCTTTTACACATTGATTTGTAACATATTCACACAAAGGCTTTTTTGCCAACAATTCATCCATACTGGTTGCAGCAATCGTAACACTGGACACAGTTCCTTGGATTTTTACCTGTTTTGCAATTGAACCATCCGAATTGTTTTCCATATTTTCAGCAGCGGCTAATCTGACACAACCAGTCCAATCTGTTCCACAAACATTTTCGCCATTCATACATTTTTTGAATTCCAACGCACATTCGCCCAACGTGTATTTGTTTGTGTTTTTTAATTCAGTCAAAGCTGCATCACGCACATTACGTTTAGCATCTTCCAGTTTAACACTGCTTTCAGATTCTTGTTTGTTCAAAGAATTTTCAAATGCAGCACAATCAGATCTGATTTTCTGGACATACAGCATTTTCAACATACTTTCATCTGTTTTACATTTATCAGGCACTTGTGCAAAACACATATCCATCGCAGCTTTGTATAATTCATCACCTCTTTTGTTTGCGATATCATCAGAATCTAATTCATAAATATTTTCATCTTCATCATCATCGTCATTTCTAGAAAATTTTTTATTCCATTCTGCATAACTTAAATTTGTTTTCTTTGCTGATGTGCCATTATCCACCACAGATTCATCATTTGCATCTTTCATAGCTTTGTCAAATGCCCGTTCCGAAGCCCCCAACACATCATTTGCAGCCTGTCCCAGTTCAATATGTTCAACCCCATACGTAGCGATTGCATACGTTTGATTATCCATATCCATAATTTGTTTTAATCTGGCAGACAAAGCAATATGTTGATTACTGCATTGGCAACGACCACCAGATACATTTTCAACTATGCAGAACGCATCCATACAACCGAAATAAGAATCCTGACATTCAGCATCAACCAAAATATTATTAGTTGCCGCAGCAATCTTAGTTCCCTTTGCAACCACAGAAGTTCTGGAACCCGCAGCAGCGAACAAATCCGCTGGCAACAAAGCCAATATCACCAAAACAGCAGCATAAAAATTATGCATAAACTCTCTCCGTATATATACTGGATATATTATATCATGTTTTTAGCAATATAAAAAATGTTTTTTACAAAAATATTGTCCGGGCGGGTTTGC
>CAJONJ010000045.1 GCA_905236005.1 uncultured Alphaproteobacteria bacterium | reverse complement strand
GGGGATATGGCGGAATGGTAGACGCTGAGGACTTAAAATCCTTTGGTTATTGCAACCGTGTGGGTTCAAGTCCCACTATCCCCACCACAGAAAATACTGGCCCACACAATAAAGTGTGGGCTTAGTTAAAAGATTTGGATGTGTGGCTCAGTTGGTTAGAGCACTACGTTCACATCGTAGGGGTCGGCGGTTCGAGTCCGCCCACATCCACCAAAGAAAAAGAACCACTGTACGTGGTTTATTTTTTTAAGATTTTTGCCCTATTTTGATTTTTTTTATTTTGGTTTTTGTGATATAATTTTTATCAAAAGGGGTTTGGTATGAGTAATAATCGTTCTGATGATATAAACGTTTTGTTGGCTTTGTTGTGGATTATATTCAGTATTATTACATTGTTATTCAAACCGTTTTATGTTTATTTGACTAAAAGGAAGGTTGTTTTTACGGTCAAAGACAAAGGAACACTAACGCATGGATCTGTCGTTAATGGAAATGGTTCTACATATACCAATTTTATGGTTTATACAACCGATAACAAAAGTTATAAAAACGTAAATACAATCTGGTATTGGAAATGGCGTTCTACGGAATTACAGGCATATTTGGATAAAGGTAAAAAATATCAAGCAACAATTTATGGTTGGCGTATCGGTATGTTTGACATATATCCAAACATTATAAGTGCAGACGAGATTAAAAAGCCAAAGAAGAAATAAATTTATAAAATATTTATTATCTTAAACCCTTCTTTTTGCAACAACCAGAAGCAGCAGATTTCCAATCTGAATATGTTGTTGTTGTATCACGCAAATCACGCCAGGGTTGCCAAGAATTGCAAACCTTTTTATCATCTTTGCTAGTGCATTTTGCATATCTACGTAAAGAACAAGTTTCTTCTGATAATTTACCTGTATCGGTTGTGCATTTAACAACAACATTTTGGTTTTTTGCATCATCTTTGCCGAATTCTTTGGTGGATAACACCTGATACGCAGACGCATTGCCGAATACAGATACAATTGTAATGATTATAAATAATATTTTTTTCATGTTTTTTCCTTTGCCCTATCCCGTTTTATTATTATAAATTTTTGTTTCAAACGCAACAAGGTTTTATTCCGCAACAGTTTGTTCAATGGCATTTTCTGGTTCATTTTGTGTTTCCGGATTTTCCGGACGTTTACCATGTTTTTTTACGTAATTTTCTTCAATTTTTTCTGTCTGTTCGGATTCCCATTTTGCGATATCTTTGATATTTTCTTTGAATTGTTTATATGTTGTCCATGGTGTATCGTTCATAAACAAATAAAACATTTCACCATGTGGATCGTCAGGGTTTGTTTCATCTAATTTAATAAATGGACGAACAACATAAATATCTATATTACAAGCTGTTCCGCATTGTTCCTGGGTTTCTTGTAAATCTTCTGAAAATTTATTAGCAAAATCCATAGCTTGCAAATATGCTGCATCATCATCAGCTGGATTAAATGAATCACCCATCCACATTAACCACATACCATAATTAACTTCGTTTTCTTGTCCTGGTATATCATCAGCAGACAACAACCCCAGTGGTTTAAATTCTATACCATTAGAAAATTGTTTTGACGTAGCAGATGTATCATCATACATATCCAAGACAAAAGCACTTATGCCACCCAACACAGATACATCACGTTCAAATCTAACTAATCTGGCCCCATGTTTTAAACTAGATTCAAACAGCCAATCTAAGAATTTAGCAGATTTAGTACTCATGGTTGCACGTGCAACTTTGCTGGCTTTGGATATTGTTTTTGCACCAGAATTAGCAGCTTTGAGAAATCTGTATGTCCGAACCAATATGTTGCCAGTGTGGGGAACTCGTTTTAATGCACGTAATTCACGACGATATTTCAAAATATCTGTCAGTTCTTCTTGGGCATTTTTGAATTTTTTTACTGAAGATTCTGCTAATAAAGCATTACGTGCAGCTTCTAAATCTTTTATTTTTGTTGTGATTTCTGCGACTTTTTCCTCTGTTTTGGCAGCTTCTGTTATATGACGAGCAGTAACAGAGCCCTGTTCCAAATTCTTTACAGAATCATATATATCACCAAGAGGTTTTAAATATTTTTGATCCTCAAATGCTATTTTTTCTAGTTGAGTTATTTCTTTATTTGTTGAGTCTATTTTCTCCAAAATTTTCCAGTAATCATCTGGTATAGATTTTGTGGGTGAAAAATTGCTTGCCATTTTTTCCGCTTGTTGTGTTAACTTTTGAACTATGCTTTTGTTGTCTTCTATGCGTTGTGCCAATTTAAAATGCTCTTCTAACAAAGGAGTTGCTTTTGATGCGGCATTTTTAATTTTGTTTATGTCGTCAGTATGTGTAGCAATTTCCTGAGATATACGGATATATTCTTTAACCTTTGGGGCTTCCTTTAATTTTTTCATACCAGATAGTAATTTTTTTGCTACACGTGTTGAATTGACGTATTTCACACCTGCCTGCACCGCTGTTAATATACCACCGGAAAAGAAAGTCAAAATAATATCGCCAGTTATTTCTGCGTATTTTACCCAACTTAAATCCTTGTCGCCAGCAACATAATAATCATTTGAATCATCATCATAAGCATGACCAGAACATATTTCGTATGTCGTTGTTTTTTTATCAGAATTTTTTCTGCCAACACCAACAGTTTTATGGGCTGCTATGTTTATAATATCATCGTCAAAAGCAATTCCGGTTTTACTGGTGCATGAAAAACCGTGTGGATAAATTTTATCTATATTGTCTGCTATGTATTTTAATGACAATGTATTGTTTTTATCAGGACCGACAAATTCTGACAAAGAATCATGTTGAACAACCATGATTCCGTACCACGCAGGTTCTGTGTTCATATACTTTCCAAAATCTTGTTCGTTCATATTTGACAAAGAAGGATTTGGAATTCCAGTAGGAATACTGCGTTTTTTAGCTAAATCAATATGCTGTTGTAAAATCTTGGGTGAAGATGTGTAATTGATAATCAAAACGCGTCCCTTTGGAAAGCGGTATTCCACAGGGCTGAAATTGATTAGCTGTGTATCAGATATTTTTTTTGCCGCCTGAATTTCTTCACAATTCATCACTTGTGTTAATACTTCTGGGGATTGCATAATTTGTTTTGCCCATATACGAGCCATGTATTCAGGAACAACTTCTGATATAGTGTCAGATTTTTGTTTTAAAGCCTGAGCAAATATTTGCGATGCACATGGTGTGGCATTATCTGTGCGAGGCAAATTGACATCGTCTGCGACAGCATTCACGGGTAATATTATTCCTATGAAACATAAAGATATATACAAAAGGCTAAAAAATTTTTTCATGATGCAACCCCATCGTGTTCAGTTATTCTTCGTCATATTCTTCTTCATCCTGGTACATATCTTCGTCAGATTGTTCGTTTTCTGATTCTGAAACCCCAGGTGTTTCTTGAAAATCTTGTTCAGATATAAACATATTATCATGTCTTGAACCGACTTCATACACAGGTTTATTTACACTTGCTTCGTCAACGTATTCATCATTTGTATCTGAAACTTCATCATCTGTTGGGGTATCAGCAGATAATACTTTTTTAGGAACTGCGTTGATAATAACCGGTTCAGCCGATTCGTTTTCTTGTGATTCAAAAGTATCTGATACGTTTTCTGATGGTGTTGTGCCAGCGAATTCATCTGTGTTTGGCTGGCTGGGTTCAACCACTTCATCAACAAATTCAAATGATGGTTCTGAAACTGTTTTTTCTGCGACCGGTTTTTCTGTAACTTTGACAGCGGTTGTTTTGCTTTCTTTGATTTGTTTCTTTAATCCGAAACGATTTGGGTTTTTATTAGCATTATCAGTTTTTTCTGTTGATTCAGATGTCTGAGAAACAACATTTGTCAAAACAGGATTATTTGTGCCCATATTTTTCTGATAAAGCCACAAAGTAAACACAGATAATATAATCAATAACAGCAACAACAGATAATATACCAGTGTTGGTTTTGAACGTGTTGTTTGTTCAGACACATTTGCATTAAACGTATTTACTGTCGGTGCCACAGGAATTGTATTGGCTGGATTTGTTATATGTGGCACAGGTGGTACTGGCGGAACAACACTTGGGCGTTCAACTTGTTCTGGTTCAGGATTGGTTATTGGTTGAACATCTATTGGTTCAGGTTGATATTCAGGAACAGTATCTGTCACAACAGATTGTTCTGGAACCGGTGTCATAGATTCCAATACAGATTTTTGTTCTTCTGGTTGTTCTGAAATCGGTGTCATAGATTCCAAAACAGGTGTTGATTCCATAGCAGAAAAATCAGGTGCCACAAATTCTTCTTCTGTTTCTTCGTCTGTTGTCTGGTTTTCTGTTATTGGTTCAAACACAGGCATTGGTTCCGGAATATTCGTTGTATCAGTTTCGGTTGATGAAACCACAGGCATATCAAAATTAATAGGTTTAAATGCGATATCTTCGTTCAAATTATTCGGATTTTCATCAAACAAAGGTTTTATTTCATCATCATCATTATTATCATTACTGTTGTCTGAATCATATTCATCTGTGACATCTGAATCGTCATCGTCCGATTCGTTATTGATTGGTTGCATTTCATATTTTGGTGCGACCATCACAGGTTTTGTTTTCACATTTTGTTGAATTTCTAATGCAGGCTGATTTAATAAATCGCTTGCCAGTTCTGCATCAACTGTGGCAACGTCCAACCGTTTCTGTGCAGAATCCAAACGTTTTTGAGCACGTTTCAGCTTTTCAGTGGTTGCTTCTATTTGTGATTCCAATTTTAAAATTTTCGCAGCAGACTGTTTCGTAGAAACTTTGCCGATTTCTTTTTTTGTTGCAGACAATTTAGCACGCAAAGCCTTTATGCGATTTTGCAAACGCACAATAGATTCTTTGGTTTTTACAATAGTAACATTTGTTTTAGATATAATTTCGTTTGCAACATTTAATCTGGTCATCGCACTGTGACGTGCCGCAGAATCACGCAATATATCTAATTGAATTAAATGTTCTGACAAATCATCGCCTGCCAAAAAAGCGGTAATTAAATTGTCATATACAGACAAACCTGAATATTCTATATCCAGTTTTTGATATTTATTATCTTGTTTCGGGCGAATCGTTTCTAAATCAACATCATATTGTCCAGATAATATTTCATCCCATTTTTTATCACCAGATGGATTTATAATCAATAAAACATTAGGCTTAGATTGATTAATGGTGTTATCCAGAACAAATACTAAATCATCAGCATCATCATAAAAGGCATTTATTTCGTTACCATTTATGTTATATGGACGCATATTTAATTGTCCGTATTGATTTTGATTCAGAAAATTTTCTCTCTCGCCTATCATGAAAGCCCCCGTTTATTTTTTCTTTGGTGGTGTGAATTGATATGCCTGACGACAATGTTCATAGCAATAAGGTTTTCCAGCAAAAACAATTTCCCCACAAAAATGGAAATTTTCAGAATCAGGATCACCGATTGGCCAACGACATTGATTAGGTTTTAAATTTGCCATTTGCAAAGCATGTTGAATCAGCAGTTCATGTAAAGCCAAATCTTTTTTGGTTTTCTTAGAAGCTGTCTTAATCACAGGTTTTGCAATTTTCTGTTCTTTGACACTTTCTTTTTTTGGTTTTGCAGGTTTTGCGACAACTGTTTTCTTTGTGTTTTTTTCAACAGTTTTTTTAACAGTGACTTTTTTTTGTTCTTTCTTGGTAACAGTTTTTTTAGTCGTACTTTTTACAGTTGTCTTTTTGTTTGCTGGTTTTGCAGCTGGTTTAGAATCTTTTTTGCCTTTGACAGCTGTTTTATTCTTTGGGGTTTCTGTTGCCTTTGCATTCCAACCCAGACGGTTTAATTTACCAATAACTGCGTTTTTAGACACATCTAAACGTTTACCAATTTCGGATGCAGATAAACCTTTGCTGACCAAAGTTTTTAATTTTTTTAGTGTGTTATTATCCCAGCCTTTACTCATAATAAAAAATCCTTGTGTTTATATCTGATATAATTGTATCATAAAAACGAATCGAAAGGCAAGAGAGAAAACATGATTTCATATATATTTTTTTCTTTGGTGTTATCGGGGGCAATTTTTTGTGCCGTCCGTATGGCTACTAATGATTTGAAACGCAGAATTATACCGGATGTGTATTTATTCCCGTTTTTATTTGCAGGGTTATTAATCACCACATTTTTTCCATGGCCGATAACTGTGGCTGATTCGGTTATTGGTGGTTCAATGGGATATTGTTTGGGGCTGGTTGTTGGATTTATATTTGAAAAAATCAAGAAAAAACAAAAATATCCACCGATTGGTATGGGGGATATAAAATTATTGGGTGCTGGTGGAATATGGCTGGGAACGATGGGACTGGCGATTGCTATGGTGATATCTTGTGTGTTGTCAGGCATTTGGGGGTATCGGAATAAACAGAAATATATTCCGTTTGCACCGTTCTTTTTGGTGGGGGGATTTTTGTCTTTGATTATAATCCAATTTTTGATATAATCAGATGAAAGAAATATGAAAGCAAGGAAGCTAAAATCTTTATTATTCGCTGTTTCAGGCTGTTTTTACGCAGTGTTGGCGTATTCTGCTACGTCGTTATTTTCTGATTATGGACAAATTCAGAACGTTCAAAATTATTCTACGAATCCGTTTTGGACTCCGAATTCTCCGTATAATCAAAAGATGCCCCAACCTGTGTATGTTCAGGGTAACAAAGTTTCCACAGACGAATGTATGCAAATTGTTCAGTCTGCTGTTTCTGTTCAGTGTATGGCACGTAATAATTGCAGAAATACAACATTAGCTGATATCAGACCTGCGATTGTTGTGTCGTTATCCAGTTTGCCGAACAAAGCTTACAGTACGGCATGCATTGGATATTTGGATTCTGTATACGAATCGTATGTTGCCCAGCATGGTGGAAATAATACGTTTAAAACCAATACTGTTTCAACGGTGGTTATGCCAACGACAACAACAAATGTTGTTCAGGGTTCGGGTATTGTTTTGCAAAATCCATTTGTAAAAACTGATCCACAATGGAAACAAGATATTGCTGATCGTGCCCAAGAATTAAAAAGTTTGCAACGTCAAAATAATTCTGGTGATTGGAAATTATCTGCATCTAAGTTTCCAAATACAATAAATGATTTGTCTTTTTCAGACCAGATTGCTATCAAAGCGGCTGATTATGCTAATTACAAAGGAACAACTGCATACCGGACATTAATGGTTGAAAATGCACATGAATGGTGTAATGGCAAAGGTGCCGGCAGTCACGAATGTCAGGAATATTTTTGTGAAGAAAAAGCTGGACCAAAGGCTAATACGGCAGAGTGCATAAAATATCGTTGTGAAACCAAAACTGGATATAAAGAAACGCACAAAGAAGAATGTGCATGTGGTGTAAATCCATCGTCTGATACATGTAAAGATTATATGTGCAGTTTGGATACTAATTATGCAAAATCTCAGGAATGTCACAGCCATAAATGTAAACGTGATGGCGAATACAGAAAAAAACACAAGAAAGAATGTATTTGTGAAGAATCCCCGAATTCTGACGAATGTATGATGCAAAAATGTTATAACGGTGCTAATAAACCAAATCCAAATGGTGGAACGGGATGCGAAGCATGGTTATGTCAAAACGATACGAAATATCGCAAAGATAACCAACAATCATGTATTTGTGCAAAGAAT
The DNA here is from genome assembly GCA_905236005.1 of uncultured Alphaproteobacteria bacterium. Taxonomy (GTDB): domain Bacteria; phylum Pseudomonadota; class Alphaproteobacteria; order Rs-D84; family Rs-D84; genus Enterousia. The sequence goes on along the minus strand of CAJONJ010000045.1, from coordinate 3,026 downwards.
TCAAAATCTGCTGAATGTCTGAGCTTGAAATGTTATAAAACAAAAACAGAAAAGGAAAATGGGAAAAATGTGACAAAGAAAGTGCCGGATGATACCCTGACCGATTGTAAAACACATTTGTGTACATACGATGCGGATTATATTGATAAGCATGGGGAAGATTGTGCATGTTTAAAAGAACCATATGGAAAATTATGTGCACAATATAAATGTTTCAAAGACGGAAAGTATTCAACGAATATTGATGATTGGGTGTATAAAGATCGTCCATCTGGTGCTTACGATTGTTGTAATGTATATTGTGATGCTAATAAAGATATAGCGATGTCTGCTGTTGGGTGTGGGTGTAATCTATCTAATGCGTTTGGTGGTGGTAATGGAGATGTTAATGGTGGCGGTGTTAATACTGGTGTTCCAGGTGGTATTAACCCAGACGATCCAAACCAAAAAATAAATAACTCTGGTGGTAATATATTTGCTAAATATTATTCGTTATGTCCACAACCTAAAATAAACATCAAAGAAAAAGGGGATAATATATTTACTAGCACTGGATTTAGTCTAAAGACCGATTGGGGCGGTGTAAAAGTTAACACAGAAACTGCCGTAAAAATAGTAAAAGAATTATTAAATTGTGCTGATTTAGATAACACAGAGTATGTAATTCACGAACGATCAAATACAGCTGGTACTGATGAATACATCAATGTACAAAATAAACAAAATAATGAAATTATTCCCGTACATTTTGATAGTATAAATGATGAAGAACCGGTTGAGAATAGAATGATTGTCAGGGCTCTTTATTATATCGCAAAGGGAAATCATGATACACTACCAAGGTGTATGAAAAACGTATGTAAATTAGATGTAACACAGTTTCAATGTGGTGCTATATCTTCAATATTAACCAGCAAATTTTCTGTTAGTCACCAACGTTTCTTTGTCGAAAGCGATGATAAACCATGCAGAATTATAGGTAATAAATAATTGTTTTTATTCTTGTACTTGTAATGTTTTTTGGACAGTATATCAACAGTTTTAATTGTATCGTGAGGTAAACAAAAAAAGTCCGGCATGAAAGCCGGACAAAAAATCATATTTATTAAAATTTTATTTTTCAATTATTACAACTGCAGCGGAAAAATTATCCTGGTCAGTTAATGACAACATTACATTTGCATTTGCACCAGCCAATTCTTTTAATACTGTTTTCGCCCCACCCGCAATCAATAATTCTGGACGACCATTATCATCATGCACAACTGATATATCAGAAAAAGAAATATCATCACCAAAACCTGTGCCCAGTGCCTTTAATGCCGCTTCACGTGCAGCCCAAAAATTCGCCAAATGTTTTTCAGCACGTGCATTATCTTCGTCTGCGTATTCTAATTCTTTTTTTGTGAAAATACGTTGTTTTTTAAAAGCCGACCAATCAAGAAATCTGTCGCTTTCCACCAAATCAATGCCAATTCCGACTATCATGTGATATCCTTCCTTTGTTGTTGGTTTTGTTCAGTGAATACTAGTCGTATTTTACCGATTCGTGCAAGCAAAAAATATCAATATATACATCTTTTATTTATCATATAAAAAAAGCCAACATTTTGTTGGCTTTTTTGTTTTTTTAACGTTGTTTTGAACATGCAGATGTCGCTGCGATGTTTACATTTATTTTTGTTTTATCTATGTCAGATATACCCAACGCTTTGCATACATTTGCAAAATTTGTTTCAAATGATTCTGGGCTGACATCTACTTCGTAAAACTGTATGCCTTTGGATTGTTGTAACAATTTAACCGCTGGTAATGTTTCAGATTTAAATGCAGCTAAACGTTTTTGAACAACTGCTGGATCTTTATCGTCTGCACGACCACCGCCTGTTTTATCACGATTTGCAATGCGTTTCAGCATTTCGCTTTCTGGCAGGCTGAGATAAACAACCTGGGCATTATATGGTGATTCTGGTGCAGTATATTTTTCAACAAACCATTTAGCCTGTTCAACGTTACGTGGAAATCCATCCAGAATCATATCGTTGTTACCGCTGGCTTTGATTGCATTTTCAATTATTTCAAATAATTCGTTGCTTGGAACCAATTCGCCACGTGCCATAATTTGTGCAGCAGGTGAATCTTTTGGTAATCCACGTAAAATAGCACCTGTTTCTACATATTTGAACCCTTTTTGAGCAATCAAATTTTTTGCATGTGTGCCCTTGCCTGCACCTTGACCGCCCATTAAAACGATAATTTTTACATCTTTCATTTTTTTCTATCCTTTTTTGTATTCTATACCAGAATTTTACCATAAATATAAAAAAGTCCAACAAAAAAGTCGGACTTTTCTACAATAATTTTATGCAAAATTATTATTTTTTGCTGTTTTCAATCGCAGCACCCAAGATGTCACCTAAAACAGAGCCAGAATCAGCTTCGTTAGCAAATTCTTTTACAGCTTGTTTTTCCAATGTTACTTGTAATGCACGAACAGACAATTTTACATTGTTGCCGTCAACAGAAACAACTGATGCTTCTACTGAATCACCAACAGTGTATTTAGATGTGTCTTGTTCGTTCTTTTCTCGTGACAAATCTGTACGGCGGATTGTTCCACGAATATCACCTGGTAAAGACAAAATCAATTCGTCTGGTGTGATTTCAGAAACTGTTCCGCAAACAACTGCACCTTTCTTGATAGAAGTGTTATTGTTTTCAGCACTTTCTGTCAATTGTTTGATGCCCAGTGTGATGCGTTCTTTTTCTGGGTTGATATCCAAGATTTTTGCTGTGACTTCTTGACCACGAACAAATTTCTTTAATTCTTCTTCATCAAGTTTATTCCAAGATAAATCAGAAATGTGAATCATACCGTCTAAATCAGGTGTCAAAGCGACAAATAAACCAAATTCAGTTGTGTTTTTAATTGGACCTGTGATAACATCGCCAACTTTGTGGGATTCAGCAAATTCTTTCCATGGATTTGGTTGTAATTGTTTGTATCCCAAAGAAATACGACGTTT
>CAJONJ010000044.1 GCA_905236005.1 uncultured Alphaproteobacteria bacterium | reverse complement strand
TACGTGGTTTCCGAATCAGTTGATTTACTGTTGGCATTCAAAATCTCTTTGTTTTTATTCTCTTTTTTTGACTATGCGAAACCCGCCATCAGACTTATTTCAACGCAATTGCGTGATTATAAATCTGTCCGAACATGCAGATTTCTGTGTTTTTTGCCTTCCTTACTTACACGGAAAGCACATATACTATAACCCCCACCCCACCAATTGTCAAGCAAAATCTGGGATTTTACCTGTGAAAAACCGCTGAAATTCCATATTTTAAAACAACAACAACTAGACAAAGAAAAAATTATGACAAAACAATAAAATAGTTATAAAATCAAGTAACAAAAAATCCGACCAATTGGCCGGATTTTTATATCGTTTAGTTTGATTAGAAATCAATACCGAATTTAGCACCAAAGCCAAATCCATCTTCTGATTTCCATTCATCATGATTTGTTCCACCTTGGTGGTTCATATCACCAGATACATATACACCAACGAATTTAGTTGTATCAATATTATAGTTTACACCAAATTCACCGTGCCATGTACCAGCATTCTTAACATCGCCACCTTCTACATCGTCCCAAGCCCATTTATCATTCACAACACCTGTGTATGCAGCACTAGCAACCAAATTCCAGTTGTTGTCGATTACGAATTGTGCATCCAAGCCAAATGCTAAATAATGCATACCTTTATCAGCCCAATTGAAAGATTCTGCATTAGCATACAAATATGCCGCTGTACCAGCAAGTGTGAAATTACCAGTTGTAAAGCCAGCACGCAAACCAGCCATCCACATATAATCAGTCAATTCTTTTTTCAAGAATGGAGCATGATCTGGCCAAACATTACCAACACCATATGCACCCAAAACGTCTAATTTGAATGAACCAGCATCCAAAGCACGGAATGTCAAACCTAAGTCAACATCATCCCAAGACATATAATCAAAGTTATCATTTTCTGTTGCACTTGTAGAAATTTCTACAGCCAATTTATCAGAAATACCATAACCAAAATCTTCACCCAACATCCATGGTGTTTCTTGTCCACCTGTCCATTTTGTATGAGACTCAACAGATGTCACACTGTAAAAATGACCTGCCTTTGGCATATACAATGGATTACCATCAATCACGTTTGCAGCATGTGCACCAGAAACTGCGAAAACTGTTAACAAAGAAGTTAAAGCGATTTTTTTCATATTATATCCTTTCCATTAAGTTAAACTTCACAGGATTTTTTCCTGTTAAGAATATTATCACACAAATATAGCCGACCTGCAAGAAAAAAGATTTTTGAAACCGACACAAAAATATGATATAATTGCGAAAACTTACGATTCGCAAACACTACTTATTGTAATCAACAATTCCGTTTATTTCTTTTTTTATATCACGCCAAACACTATGATTTTTCTGATGTTCAGAATATTCAGTTGAAAAATTATGCCCGCCACGACCGTCAGCTACAAAAAATAAATAATTTGTATTAGCTGGTTTTAACACAGCACGAATCGCATCCACCCCAACATTAGCAATTGGTTTTGGCGGTAAACCATTATTGCGATATGTGTTATATGGACTGTCTATTTTTAAATGTCCACGTAATAGTGGTTGACCACGCATATCACCAAAACCATCTGTCAAAACATAAACCACAGTCGGGTCAGCCTGCAGTCGCATATTCTTTTTCAAACGATTTAAATATACACTGGCGACAATCGGCATTTCTTTTATTTGTGGTGTTTCTTTTTGCACAATAGAAGCCAATACCAAAACATCGTTCCAATTTTTTAACGGTTCAGGATATTTGTATCTGAACAAACGTTCTTTGACAGACAACATTTTTTTACGTGCTAAATCCAGCAATGCCAACCGTGGTGTTCCACGTGCAACACGATAAGTATCAGGAAACACATCTCCGTCTTGTAAAGCACATACTGATGCAGATGTATTACAAGCAACATCACCAGACAAATACGGTGTCGCCATCAACATAGATTTTATTTGTTTGATTGTATAACCTTCTGGAATAGTAATTGTGGTCGTTGCCACTTTGCCATGCGTCAACATATCTGCAATTGTCCAAACACCAGCACCACGTGGTATATCATATTCACCAGCTTGAATTTTTCCACCATTTAATCGCACAGAAAAATAAAACAAATCAGCTGATTTAATAATTCTGTTCTGCACCATATAATTTGTCACAGCTGTTACAGACGTTCCACGTTCCACAACAATACTGACAGATTTTTTTAATGGCGACCAAAGATTAAAAATATAAAAAACAACAAAAACAATCACGCACACGATTGCCAGTGCAAATTTAATCCATGATTTAATATTTTTCCATTGTTGTTTTTTCATAGTTTATATATATTTTTTCCCACCTAATGCGAAAACTATAACATAGTAAAAAAACATTGTCTAACATTATTTAGAATTATGAAAAACGACTGGGAATTCATCGACATCAGACCATGGTTCATATTGTTTTGATAACGTATCAAAAATATTTTCATCTATAAATAATTCATCTGGATTATTTTTAGTTCTATTTAATACACGTTGTTTTGCAATATCCATATCACATCTTACAACATGGAACAACACATTATCCGTTAACGTTTTTGCCCAATTATAATATTCCAAACGCTTTTTATGATTCCAAAAACCATAATCTAATATAACATCTTGATTATTTTCAATACACAATTCTGTTTGCTGTTTAATAAAATCATCAACCAATTTATATTTAGTTTGAAAATCATCAGGATTTCTACCATATCGTTCACGCATTATTTCATCATGTGTAAAACGCTTAGCAGACAAATCTTTTTCCAATTGTTTTGCTATGGTTGATTTGCCAAACCCCATAAAGCCAACCATTAAATGAATTGTGTGTTTCACGCAAGCATCCTTTTTATCACATTATAACACATCAAACAAAAAAACAAACCGCCATGATGGCGGTTTATTAAATTAAATAAAAATCTATTTTTTTAAATACCTTTCTGCCCATTTGCGTAATTCTTCTGTTGAAACACCAGCATCAAATAATTTACCTTTCTCTACTTTGGCTTTTGGTGCCAATGCTTGAATATTTTTATAAATATCGTCTATGCCACTGCCACCAGATGTAGCAAATGGAACAATAATTTTATTTTCCAAATCATGTTCTTCAACAAAAGTATCTATGATAGAAGGTTCACGATACCACCAAATTGGAAAGCCAATAAATACGACTTCGTATTTTTTAATATCACGAACACGTGATTCAATTTTTGGGCGACAAGTTCTGTCTTTCATTTCTTGAGATGAACGGCTGTCTTCATTTGTCCAATCTAAATCATTTTTAGTATAAATTTGTTTTGGAATAATTTCAAAAACCTTTGCACCGACAGATTCAGCCAACATATCCCCTATTCTTTTTGTGACACCTGTTGCAGAAAAATATGCAACTAATGCTGTTTTCATGTAAATCTCCTTTGGTTAAACAACGGCATTATAACATAAAAAACATGCAAAAAATAAAAGTATAAAATCCTGTAAAAAACAAACCGCCCATCTGGACGGTTTATTTACTATATTAACACATCTTTACTAGTTAGCTTTTTTTACAGCCAAACGCACTCAAAGAATACCCATATGCTTCATAACATTCTCCGTATGTTCCATATTCTAATGAGTATGTACTACCTGCTATATTTCTATTCTTGACTGTTTCATTATAACGATCACACATTTGTTGTATAGTTTGTTCATTCATACCTTTACATACATCAGATGTTGCTTCCATTTTTCCACTTTTACGTGCGACATTTTTGGTTATTTTATCGCCATCAAACGAATAACCAAAAGACGTCAAACAATTTTGCCAATTGTTCCACGCTGTACGAGGTTCTATATGATTGAAATTTTTAACTATTATATCAATGGTTTGCGCATCATTAATAGTACAAATATCTATTTCATTATCGTTTTCATCAAACACACGCCAAAATTCACGAATGACAAAATGATGTTCAACTTCTGTTACTGTTTTGTCGCCTTCCTGATATGTATTTGATTTTGTTTTAAGAGTATTATTATCAGCTGTTTTTTTCCACAATGTGATTAATTCCTTACCAAAATTTTCACATTTCGCACCAGACCATTTAGCAACCAAACACACCTCTACAATTTGACCACATGTTATACCCGGAATTCCTGTTACAGCCTTAGATTCGTTCATTTTATCCAAAAAATAGTCAAAAGCTTTTTCGTCACCATCATCTACAAAAAATTTGGTTGCTGTCTGAATCAAATCCTGTTTTGCACTTGGTGCATATTGGTAACAAATATCAGATGAACCAGCATTGGCTAATGCCGGGATAAATCCCACACATAACAATAAAAATGTAGTTAAATATTTTTTCATTATTGTAACTCCTTTTCACAATTTTGTGCTGTGGATACAACTTTTTTGATTGTTGCAATTTGAACACCGTTTAATATTGTGGATACTGCTGACGTTGCAGTAGAAACACCAGACAACACATTAGACGCTGTATTTAAACCCTGTTCAGTTGATACTTTGCCATGACGTGTTGCATCTGTGTTTGCCATTGCACTGGTTACTGTTCCAACACCAGCACTGGCTGCACCAATACTGGATGAAACGGTTGCACCTGTTGCCAAATTATTTATTTTTGATAAATCTGCATATCTGTATTCACCACAAGCATCCAAAATTTGTTTTGCCTGGGTTGTGTCTTGGTTTTCAATACGTGCCTGCATCATACTGTCTTTTAAATCGTCAGTTGCCGCTATACATCTATCTATTTGTTCTTTTAAATTACCCTTTGCTTTGTTTTGACTGGAAATCACAGCACCAGCCACCTGGGTCACAGCATTTGTTGCCAATAATCCAGTCCGAACATTACCCAACATCTTGGATTCTTTATCAACCTTTGCCTTTTCAGCTTTTAAATCAATTTTCCCCGTTGTGGCAGCCGTAAACGATACAACCCCACTACCCGGGCTGAAAACACCATACAAAGTATCTTCATCTAGTTTAAAATCCCCTTTTTCTGTATATTTTTCATAATTTGCACGCAATGCGTTTATAAAATCCTCTTGTTTTTTAGATGTATCCGCATCTTCCAATTTTAGTGTCGACTTGTTATCTATCTTTAATTCTCCTAATTTTACGGCTATCAATTTTGTTAAAGCCAGACTTTTTGCGTCTTTTTGTGCTTTTACGATACCGGTTCCCAACGCAACACCACCAGCAACCGTTCCAACCGCATTAATACCTGTGTTTATACCAGCCATCATTTTCAGATGATCCATCTTAGATTCCAACCCCGAACAATTTTCACGAACTTTGCTGATTGCTGTGTCCAAATCATACACAGTCGCATTCGCTGGAAAACTGACCAACCCCAGTATAAATGCTGGAATAATTGCAATAATTGGTGATTTCATTTTGTTTCCTTTCTTTTTCCTTTATGTGCAATATTTTATCATATTTCTGGATTGATTCAAAATAAAAAATCGGCATTTTTACCGATTTAAATTGTTTGGTCGGAGCAACAGGATTTGAACCTGCGACCTCTACGTCCCGAACGTAGCGCTCTACCAGACTGAGCTATGCTCCGCAAAACTATTTTACGTTTTGTATAAAATTCGGCAAAACAATTTCTGGTTTTTGTTCTGCTGTATCATATTTCTTGGACAACGCATTAAAAACATCTGCAATTTGTTCCAAAGAAAAATGTTGTTTTTGACCACCAACACAAATTACATTTTCTATCCATGCCGGTGCAGACATTCCCAGCTCTGACCCCCGAACATAAAACAATATTTTGCCTTTGTTGTCACGTAATGAATATTGTATATTTTCAACACCACCCATCATTTTGATACCATGCTTTACAACAGTATTTGCTGGATTTTGTATTGCGGCAAATAATTCTTGGTATGTCATATACAACCTTTTGTTCGTGGCTTGATTTTGCATCAAGATTTTTTATTTGTCAAAACTTTATTATTTGACACGTTTTAAAATCAAACTGGCATTTGTTCCACCAAAACCGAACGAATTACTTAATGCTGCATCAACTGTTTTTTGTTGTGATTTATTCGGCACCAAATTGAAATCACCAACTTCTGGTATTGGATTTTCCAGATTCATTGTTGGTGGCACAATATTATCACGAATCGCCAAAGCACAGAATATTGCTTCTATTGCACCAGCTGCCCCCAATAAATGTCCAGTCATAGATTTAGTAGAAGACATGCATACATTTGTTCCTTGGAATAAATCTTTGACAGCAACCAATTCACCAACATCACCCAAACCAGTAGATGTTCCATGTGCATTGATATAGTCTATGTCTGACGGCTTCAATCCTGCTTTGTCCAAAGCAATCTGCATTGCACGTTTACCACCTTCGCCATTTGGCGCTGGGGCTGTAATATGATGTGCATCAGCAGTCATACCAAAACCCGCAACCTCTGCATATATCTTTGCACCACGAGCCTTAGCATGTTCGTATTCTTCCAATACTAAAATACCAGCACCTTCGCCCAAAACAAAACCATCTCTGTCTTGATCCCATGGACGTGAAGCATGTTCTGGGTCATCGTTTCTGGTACTTAATGCACGCAAAGCAGAAAATCCAATCATACCCAAAGAACAAACTGCTGCTTCTGTTCCGCCACAAATCATGATATCTGCATCACCACGTTCAATAATTGCTGCACCTTCTGCAATTGCATGCGAACCAGTCGCACACGCAGTAGCCATCGCAATATTCGGACCACCAAAACCATATTTAATGGAAATATAACCCGCAGTCATATTTATAATTGCTTTTGGAACAAAAAATGGGCTAACAAATCTGGTTGTTCCACTTTCTAGAATATCTTTGTATGTATCAGCAATCGTTGATAATCCGCCAACACCACTGCCAACTGATACACCAACACGATATTTATCACCATCATATTCTAATAAACCTGCATCTGTTATTGCTTCGTGTGCGGCAGTCAATCCGTACCAAATATTTTTTTCCATTTTACGTTGTTCTTTGGGTTCAATCACTGTGTCAGGATTAAATTCCCCAGGTTCTTTACCATAAACAGGAACACCCGCAATCTTAGAAGCTATTTCAGTCGTATCAAATTCAGTAATTTTACGAATACCACTTTTTCCGTTTAATATATTTTTCCAGGCAAAATCAATTCCTGTACCAACCGGACAAACAATGCCCATACCTGTAATAACAACTTTTTTCATAATAAACATATCCTTTGTATTAAACCTGAGACTCAGCATACTATAAATTATAAAATAAAGCAAATACATAAAAATAATGTCGCCGCAATACGACGACATTTAATATACAACAACTTAAAAGAACTAGGCAGCTTTTGCAGTTTTGCTTACATGTTCATCAATATATTTAACTGCACTGCCCACTGTTGCTAATTCTTGTGCTGCTTCATCAGGAATAGTGATATTGAATTCTTTTTCTACTTCCATAATAAATTCAACAACATCCAAAGAATCTGCACCTAAATCATTTAGAAAAGCTGCATTTTCTGTGACTTTGGATTCATCAACCCCCAGTTTATCACACACAATTTTCTTCACTCTTTCAAAAGTTGTCATTTTAAATCCTTTATTTATGTTAATTTGTGCCATTTGTTATTCCACAGGCGACTTGCCTTATAAATTACCATTTTAAGAACAATCTGTCAAGAAATTATAACAAACAATAACAACAGTTTGACTTTTGTACAAAAATACTATGCCATCAAATCGTTCAAAACATCATTCATATTTTCACGCAATTTATCTTTGTCTGAATCCCAAACCAAAGAACGCATCAAAAATTTATGCACATCATCCATTGTTACGTCTGGTAACCCTGCATCTGTTACTATGCGTTTCCAAGCAATTCTGGGATCTGTTAAATGTGACCGCCCCATTCCAGTAAAAACCCAATCACAATTTTGCGGAATATTTTGCAATAATAACACAGCCCGGTTAGACAAAGGCATATCCCCCCATGCGTCATGATTAAAATCTAAATCTTCCCATCGCATTTTAAATATTTTATTTTTTGGTGCAAAACCATAAATCAACATTAAAAATGCGGAACGCAAATTCAAATTTTTTTCTTTGTTAATAGCCTCTACTAATTTTTGCAATCCAAATTTTTTCAACGTTCTGACACGCCGAACAACTGTTATTTTTTCTATGTTAGATGTTGGGTTATTTTTTATATATCCCATAACAACAGCATAATTAAATATGCTTTGTAATAATTCTTGCATTCTGGCAGCCATCGCACGTCCAGAAATTTTATTCAAAACATTTCGCAAATCTGATTCTGTTAAATCTTGAATGTTATGATTATACAATTCGTTAAAATGTAATTTAATAGCACGTTTTAATTTCATCAAAGAATCTTCATTACGTCTGACTTTGCTATCTAAATACAAACCAACAAAATCCTGAAACAAAATTTTTTTTCTTCGCACAGGTATTTTTTTACACGCATCATCTAATACTTCATTGACTTTGGCACGAGCCTCTTCTATATCAACATCAGGATATTTACCAATAATAATTCTTTTGTCTATGCCGTTTACACGTTTACGTACAAAAAAACTTTTGACACCACGTTGCGTTATATACATACGCAAACGTGGTTCAGATAAATCCTGAACAACATCAAATCCTTTTTCAGGTGATGGTAAATTATCAAGAATATACGCATTAAAAAAGAATTGATGTGCCATGATTTTACCTTATATGCTTCTTTTTTGTCTCCAGAAAAACAAATGTCCCAATAATATGTCTCTGGATTTATATTGTTCTGCCTTGGCTGTTTCCAGCTTATTTTGTAAAGCGATATAATCTTTCATTTCATCACGATGTTCACAACCAACACAATGTTTTTCGTCTAAACTGCCATCATAACGAACGTGTACACATTTATCACGTAACTTTGTTTCTTCTCTTATAGGTTTATCATACACCAATTTGATAAAACAAGACGGAGCCCGACATTCTTTTGCTTTTTTATCAACAGATGCACTATTCATGTTTTTCAATAATTTACCATAGTCCAATTTTTCCATGTAATACCCCCAATACTGTTCGGGTGAACATGATTTTGTCATTTTTTCCGCTAGTTCTTTAATTTCGTTTTGTAATTTTTTTGTATTATCAGCTGCACTACGCCAGTTATTCCAATCTTGTATAATAGTCATTTTATTTATTCTCCATTTTTTATTTTGATAATAATTCTTTACTTTTTTTCCAAAACAATACATTACATAACAAATTATGCATTGCTTTACTTTTATCTTGCTTTGCCTGTTCTGCACGTCTAATCAAAGATGCTAAGACATCCATAGTAGAATGATGCAGGCATTTTTTACAGCAATATGCTACCGTCCCATCCAAACGCACATTAATACATTTTGCTAATTCATATTTTGGGTCTGATGCTTTGTAAAAACAAGACGTTGAACGATGCTTTAATGCCAACCAATTCCAATAATGATTTGATATATATTCATAATTAGCGATATCAGAAAAAGTACGTGTATTGATACGGTTTTTCTCATATTCATCAACAGAACACTCTTTCACTACATTTTTACAAAAAACTTCCATTTCTCGTTGTATTAATTTGACGGAATTGCGAGCTTGTTTCCAATTTTCCCAATCTTGTTTAATAGTCATTTTATTCTCCAACTTTTAAAGCATTTATAAATGCGGTTTGTGGTATTTCTACATTACCAAAAGTCCGCAAACGTTTCTTTCCTTCTTTTTGTTTTTCAAGCAGTTTTCTTTTGCGAGTAATATCACCACCATAACATTTTGCAGTAACATCTTTACGATACGCAGCAATTGTTTCACGAGCGATAATTTTTCCACCAATAGCAGCCTGCAAAGGAATCTTGAATTGATGTCTGGGTATTAAATCTTTTAATTTTTCAACGATTTGACGACCACGTTTTTCAGCCCATTGTCTGTGACATAAAAACGACAAGGGTTCTACATTTTCATCATTTACCAAAATAGAAACCTTTACCAAATCTGATGTTCTGTATTCATACAAAACATAATCAAAAGATGCATAACCAGACGACAAAGATTTGACCCTGTCATAAAAATCAAAAACTATTTCAGACAAAGGTAATTGATACACCAACACAGCACGATTACCAACATATGAAATATTTTCTTGAACACCACGACGTGCAGAACACAATTCAATAATCGCCCCAATATATTTATCGGGCATCATTATCGTAGCACGCACCCATGGTTCTTCTATAGATTCTATTTTTGTAATATCTGGCATATCGGCCGGATTTTCCAAATCCATAACAGAACCATCTCGCAAATGAATTTTGTATAACACGCTGGGGACAGTATTTATCAAACTGAGATTAAACTCACGATTTAATCTTTCGCTGATAATTTCCATGTGTAACAAGCCCAAAAATCCACACCTTAGCCCAAAACCTAATGCCGATGATTTTTCAGTTGTAAAAACAAACGAAGCATCATTCAGTGCCAATTTTTCAGCACCTTCTTTTAAATCAGGATAATCATTTGCTTCTACTGGAAAGAAACTTGAAAACACAACTGGCACCGATGGTTTAAAACCAGGCAACGGTTCAACAACATTTTTAGCATCACAAATTGTATCACCAACTTTGCAATCATGAATCGTTTTCATACCAGTAATAATAAAACCAATTTCACCAGTTGTTAAAGAATCTACGTTTTCCATTTTTGGTGTAAAATATCCAACTTTTTCTATGACATATTCTGCACCAGTCGCAATAAATTTAATTTTCTGACCACGCTTTAATTCACCATCAACAACACGAACTAAGACCACAACACCCAGATATGAATCATACCATGAATCTACCAACAAAGCACGTGTTGGGCCATTTTCATTACCACTGGGTGCAGGTAATTTATTTACAATTTCTTCTAATAATTCAGGAACACCAGCCCCTGTCTTGCCAGACACACATAATGCATTTGACGCATCCATACCAATAACATCTGCAATTTGTTCACGTGTTGCAACAACATCGCTGGATGGTAAATCTATTTTGTTTAACACAGGTAACATTTCTAAATCATTATCCAAAGCCAAATATGCATTTGCCAAAGTTTGTGCCTGCACCCCTTGGGTCGCATCAACCAAAACAATTGCACCTTCACATGCTGCTAAACTGCGAGACACTTCATATGAAAAATCCACATGTCCAGGCGTATCCATCAAATTTAATTGATATACCTCACCATTTTTAGCTTTGTAATTCAACCGCACCGTCTGTGCTTTGATAGTAATGCCACGTTCACGTTCTATATCCATAGAATCTAAAACCTGAGCTTTCATTTCACGAGATTCTAATCCACCCGTATATTCAATCAATCTGTCTGATAAAGTGGATTTACCATGATCAATATGTGCAACTATGGAAAAATTTCTAATATGACTTTGCTTCATCAGTTTTCCGTTATTTTATTTATCCAATTTGTTTAAAATAGCTTCAATTCTGTCTGCACGCTCCAATGTATCATCATACATAAATTTTATTTCTGGAACATATTTTTGATTTAATTTTTGAGCCAACGTAAAACGCACCATTTTAGTTATCTCATCTAAACGCTTTTGCACAGCACTGGCATCATCAGGCGTATAAAAAAATAATTTAACAAACTGCATTCCACCTCGAGACTGAGCACCAGATAATGACACCCGACTGATTAAATCATCTTCTGAAAAATCACGTTGTAAAATTTCGGCAACCAACGTCTGAACTTTACTGGCTATTTTTTCACTTCTATTAGAATTATTTTCTTTTTTTATCATAAACCCAATCCTTTGCTGGTTCCGTATGCGGCAATAATACACCCGTATATTCAAAAAAACAAGTATTTTATTTTATAACACTTGCGTCATTTCTATGAATATCATATTATATAGCTGATGAAAATTATAAATCGTATCTTGGACAAATCAGAACAACCTTGGTATGCATGGGTTGTTTTTATAATGACTGTATTTGAATCTATATTTTTATTTATTCCACCAGAAGTTTTTATGACTCCTGCTATTGTAGCAAACAAAAAACGTGCATTTCCGGTAACGATGGCTGCCGCAATTGGTTCTGTTATTGGTGGCTTAATAACTTATTTAATCGGATTGTGGCTTTTTGATACAGTTGGTATTTGGTTGATTGAAAACTTTGCAACAATGGATAAATTTGAATTAACCAAATCTTTATTTAATGCATACGGTATTCTGATTATTGTTTTAACAGCTATCACACCTGTACCTTATAAATTATTGGCTTTGTGTGCTGGATTTTTGCATTATCCATTAATAGTGTTTCTGGGTGTATCTGCAATATTCAGAACAGGACGTTTCGCATTAATTGGATTTTTATTATGGCGATTCCAAGAACAAGCAAACAAAATTGTAAAAAAATATTCGTGGCAACTGACAATTGCCGCAATTGTTTTTGCTTTACTGGGATTACTGATTATAACGATTATATGACACCTATATTAGAACGCACATCTGACACCAACAGAAAACGAATTATCGGTTATTAAACCAATTTTCATTTTGAAATTCCAATCATTCATATTTAATGTTGAACCAGAAAAAGCTGCAAATCTGTAACGCAAATCTAGATTTAAATGTTCATCTAATTCATACGATAACCCCAACATTGCTGCACCCATAGGTGAAACATTATTTTTAGAAACAGCATCTGTCGCCAAAGAATAATTCAACGCAGCATTAACAAATGCAGCACCTGCCCCTAAACCAAAATACACACCACTATCAAAATCATAATACATATTTAATGTGGTATAAAAAGCTCTTAAATCAAATGTAGTATGTTCCAGAGTATCATATTGTTCTGTTTCAGATTCAGAGTATTGTCCCATATACCCCAGCTCTAAATCAGTACGCCAAAAATGATTCAATTTACGACCAAAAGCTATATCAACACCATATACAGGTTTCCAATTAAACTTATCAGTCCCATTAACTGTTGCGGTATATTCATTTTTCCAACTTAAAAAAGACAAATCAGCATGTGCAGATACATACCATAACTTTGGTTTATACCTTGTTCCATCATAATTTATACTGGTTTCCCCATCGTATTTTTTAATAATTGAATACTGACCACGACTGCTTGCAGATGCCACCGTTGGCAATAAAGCCGCCAAAACAATAAAAAATTTCTTTAACAATGTCTACTCCTACATATAATCATTAAATAATTGCTATTATTATATCATCAAAATCCATATATTACAAAAAAATAATGTTATCAACAAAGACCTTGCCCAGATAAAAAATTTTTATTATGATAAATCTGCTATGGAAGGTAAAACAACAATATCTTTTGCAAATGTATCCGCAAATTACGAAAACGGACACGATGTGTTATCAGATGTGTCTTTTAACATCAGTGGCGGTGCTTTTTATTTTTTGACTGGGGCATCTGGGGCTGGCAAAACAACTTTGTTGCGTTTAATATATCAGTTACACAAACCTGCCAGTGGTCAAATTAAATTATTCGGACAAGAATGTGATTCATTGTCCAGAAACGACATTTCCGCCTTAAGACATAAAATGGCAATAGTGTTTCAAGAATATTCTTTGATTTCACACATGACCGTTTTTGAAAATGTTGCTTTGCCATTACGGGTCCGTGGATTTCCAAATGATAAAATAAAAAAACTGGTAACAAAAACTCTTGAATGGGTTGGTTTGGGTAAATATGCTGACGTATACCCTTTGGAATTAAGTGGGGGACAACAACAGCGTGTTTCGGTGGCTCGTGCGATTATTATACAACCAGCTATATTATTAGCTGACGAACCAACTGGAAATCTAGATGACGAAAATGCTTCAAGATTGATGGAATTATTTATTCAAATGAATAAGGTTTTTGGTACAACAATCATTTTAGCAACACATAATAAAAAATTATTAGAAACATACCATTTTCCAATAATTACAGTTGAAAACCATCATGTTGCTTTTTCTGGAACTACCCCAGAAAATGATTCGGCTCGTAAATGGAAGGGTCCAAAACCACAGGCACAAAATTATTTTACACAATTGTCAAAACAATTTGAAGATATTGGAAACGCATAATGAAACAAAATAAACTTGTATTTTCTTTGGTTCGTGAACAATCAATATTTATGACGATTGTAATCTCTATTTTGACATTTTTATCTGTGTTGGCTTTTGGTATTGCATTATCTATCAGCAATGGTGTAATACAATGGAATACTCAATGGGACAGATATGCAACTGTCCAAATCATGAATCTTGATAACACCTCAGCGATAAAGAAAATTTTCAATAATAACAATGACAAAATAGAATCCATAAACGAAATATCAAAATCAGAAATGGAACGTATGATGCAACCATGGATTTCTGGTGGTGCAAAAATAACCAATTATTTACCACAGATGTTTGAAATTCGTGTTAAAAATGCTACTGATATAACATCATTAAAAGAACAGATTGGAACAAAGGCAAAAGTATTAACACATGCATCTGCATTAAACCCCTCTGTTGCGGCAGGATGGAAATTAGTCAGCATAACTTGTTTTGTTTTATTGATAATATTGGCTTCTATTGGTGTATGTATATCATACATTTCACGAAACATAGCCATGTTACACAAACACGAATTGGAAATATTAAACCAAGTTGGTGCCACAGATTCTTTCATAACTAAACAAATGCAAATCATTATTGCAAGAATCAGCAGTCTGGCATGCTTAATCGGATTTATTATAGCAATTCCGGTATTATTATTGATATTATCAACCGCACATTCTGCACGTATTGGATTATTAGCAACGTTAAATTTATCTGCTGGTTCATGGCTAGCTTTATTCATTTTAGCTGTTGTCATAGTGATATTTGCTGTTTATATAACCAAAAAAACAACCCTTAGAATATTATCTGAAAAATAATGAAATATATTCCTATATCTTTGATATTATTATTTTGTTTCATATTGGGTGGAATGATGTTTAAATCTGTTACACCACCCAGATGCGATACTTTGCAAGATAACGATAATATTTTTGTATTAACTGGTGACGTCCGTCGTATCCCATATGCATTAAAAAAGCTTGAAACATTAAAATACGGAAACATTTATATAATTGGTGCTGGTGCAACCAGCATTCTGAATATTCCACACGACAAAATAGAATCTTTATCTAAATCAACATATCAAAATGCTTTGGCAATAAAACAAATTGTAAATGATAAAAGATTAAATCGTATTGTTCTTGTTACAACCGAAGACCATATGAATCGTTCTTTGTATTTATTACGCAACGAATTACCAGATACAGACATTATCGCATGTCCTGCATCATTATCAGGAATGCCTGCCCCGATTCGTGTTAAACGTTGGACAATTGAATACGTAAAATACATAGCTACTTTATTTGGTATAAAGGAAGGTTAAACAAATGTTAAGAACAATTTTATTCAAATTTATATTATTAGTATGGTTTATACTGTGGATTCCTTTGCTGATATTGGGATTAATATCTGCAAAATTAGAACGCACCTTTATACTCATTGATGCATGGGGGGTATTGTTTTGGGTCAGATTAATTTGTGGAATCAAATATAAAATTCATTATCCACCAATCACAGAAAACGGTATTCCTTTTCAGCACAACATAAACACACGTTTGGATGGTCGTGCTATTATAGCGGCCAAACACATGTCTGTCTTGGAAGTTGCTGTTTTAGTAACCCATGTTCCAAACGCATTTTTTATAATTAAACAAGAATTATTATGGATTCCTATTTATGGTTGGGCATTCGCCAGAATTGGTCTGGTTGGTGTGAACAGAAAACGCGGCAAGACAAATATGAAAAATTTATCTAACAAAGTTACAAAACGTATAATGGATGGTATGACATTGATTATATATCCAGAAGGCACCCGTGTTATGCCAGGACAACGTCCGCAATTAAAACGTGGTTTATTATTTATAGCGGAACATTTAAAATTACCAATCATGCCCGTCGGCACAGATGCGGGTTTATATTGGCCTAAACATGGTAAACTGAAATCTGGCACTATGAATCTATATTTTGAACCAGAATTACCATCTTCTGCAACACTAGAAGACGTTTGGAAAGCTATTAACCGTCACAGTTGCTAAATCAGTATATTCCATCACACCAAGATTGTCTTTTGCCACCTGAATATGGACGTCCAAGACCTTCTTGAATAAGAACTAGACCAACATCACGATTTTGTTCGTCAAAAACATTTGCATCTATACGACCAGGATATTTATCATTTTTCACATTGGTAATTTCAATCACTGACCCCACAGGAATCAATTCTGACAATCTTCGTTTTGCCATTTCCGCACGCATAATTTCATCATCACACTGACCATGTATCTCAGGTGTATCAACATTACGCAAACGTACACCGACAGACATAACCTCTATACCATCAGCCAACAATACTGTCGCTTTGAAAGTATCACCATCAACAATCCTAGTTACCATCACTGGTGTTGCAAACGCAATCCCGCACACAAAACAAAATAAAATACTACAAATAATCTTTTTCATTTTACGGCAACTTGGGTGACCATGTTGGTTCTGTTCCATTTACCCCATCAGGTAAATCAATATCATAAACATTACGTCCTGTGATATCTACACTGCGAATATGGCTGATACGATCTTTGTCATTATCAGCTTTCTCTGTTTCATAATATACCAATCGTCTGGAACCAGGTGCCCAAGAAGGTGCTTCCATATACCAACCACCAGCCAGAATTTTTTCATGACGTCCCTGCGGATTCATAACACCAATATAAAATGTATCCTCTGCTATCTTAGTAAACGCAATAAATTGTCCGTCTGGCGACCAAGCTGGGGTTGCATATCGCCCTGCTCCAAAAGTTATACGTTTTTGTGTCCCATTGGCCAAATCTAAAACATGAATCTGCTGAGAACCTGTTCTGTCTGAATTAAAAGCAAGATATTTACCATCTGGCGAATAAGACGGACTGGTATCTATATGATTTCCAAATGTCAATTGCTTCAAAGTCTTGGTAACCATATTGTATTCATAAATGTTTGTTATACCATCTTTGACCAAAGACAAAGCTACTTTGTTTCCATCAGGTGAAAAACGTGGTGCAAAATTCATTCCACCAAAATTACCTAATTTAGTTTGGTCACCTGTATCTAAATCCAAAACCCACACCATAGGGTCATCATTACGAAAAGACAAAAACACAACAGTTGCCATATTTGGTGAAAAATGTGGTGACATTACAAAAGTATTTTTATCAGACAAATACCGCATACCAAAACCGTCCTGATCCATAATAGCCATACGTTTTACCCTGCTATCTACTGAACCTGTTTCAGCAATAAATATAATCTGCGTATCAAAATAACCGGTTTCTCCGGTTAATCTTTCATAAATAGCATCAGCCATAATATGAGCTAACCGTCTTGCAGATTTCTTAGATGCAATTAAACTTTGTGCTTCTATTTGTTCTTTGCCCGCAACATCCCACAAATAAAATTCCAATTTATAACTATCTTTGCCATCTGGTTTTACACTGGCTTGAACCAGTGCCTGAGTTTTAATGGCTGCCCAACTTTTAAAATTAGGCATATCATTCATTTTAACAAACTGCGGAAAAGCATCATGATTTACAATTCTGAACAACCCTGTCCTTTTTAAATCATTTTCAACAACTTCCCGTAACATTTTTGCATCAGCAGCGGAAACTTTACCGATTGTTTCAAATTTTTGAACAGCTATCGCAATAGGTTCTGTTCCACCCGCAACAATATCAACATGCAATTCTGCCACAGCAGGGAACAAACCAAAAACAACAAATGCTAACGCACAAAGAAATTTTTTCATCTATAAATCCTTTCCTTTTACCCAACTATGATAATGTAACAATTTTAACACGCAACTATAAAAAATCAAAACCATAAAAAAACATTACCACACACCAATCCATACAAACGCCTATATTCCAGCCATCACAAACATATACACAAATGTATTGACAAATGTAAATACAATGTTATAGTCATTTGTAATGGCTGATGTATAGGAGATAGTATATGCCGAACGTGATGCAACAATTATTCGTTATGAATATAGAATCTTTGTTACGAGAATATGCTGCTTATCGTGCTTTCAATAAATCCGATTGCGTTATAAACATGCGTATCCCAAAACCAGTTTTAGATAAAATTAAAGAATTAGCAGAAACACAACATGTCCCCTATCAATCGTTAATATCATCTGTATTATTTTCATTAGCCAACGTTGACGAATCAAAAAAAGGTTAAACAACATGAATCTGATTGATTTAAATTTAGAAGATGCCAAAGAAAAATTAGAATTATTAAATCAGGCAAAACATTTCAACAAAGACCAAATTGAATTTTGGAAATGGTCTGACATCGCCGCAATACATTCCGACATACTGGAACAAGACCGACTGATAATCGTTGATTATTTTCACACCAAATTAAAAGACAATATTGTAAAAACAATTCCTGGTTACAAATACCTGATGTCAAATCCGGTTCACGTAAAAACTATCTGCAACCAAAACAACAAAACATTAAACAGTATAGACACTGGATATTCAGAACACAATCTAGATCAACAAATATCCCGTTTAGGTTGCGAATTTTATTTTCAAAAATTTTACAACACCGAATTTTCTCAGGCGTACTTTTTATTTCCAAATGCATCTTTGACAGATTTAATCAATTATGCAAACGAAATCAACCTGTATCGGACATCTAAAAAAATACAAAATGTTACCAGAATCTTTTATGCCATGGTCGCAGACCGTTTGAAACAAGAAACAACACCAGAAAACGTTGATAATTTATTAGCAGAGCAGCTGAAACAAAAAAACAAAACAGAAAATTTTGATTATTTATTAAATGTTATATGGTGCGAACTGTTTGCAACAACAGATATACAAAATTTGAAAAACAAATACAATATTACAAACTCACCAACAACACATTTAATGCCAGAACAATGGATATATGTATATTATATGTTACAAGATATTGTAAATTATGTATCTGAACAACATGAATATTCAACACGTGATAGAATAGCCAGACAGTGTGCTGAAAGTGCTCAAATAGCACGCAGCAAATTTCAAAAGCACACAGAGGGTAACAAAAACCCAGAAGACTTTTTAACACAAACGGATTTCAAAGAAATCGTCAGAAGAATTGAAAATGCTCGCAAATATTTATGGTCAACAGAATACAAAAAATCTTTGTAACACAATAACACATTAAAAAAACCGTCCAGATGACGGTTTTTTTATTTTACCAATTTGCCAGACCACAATCTATATCATAATTATTGCTTACCGTTTTGGATACAAAGCCTAATATCACCCCAACCATAAACAATAACAGGAACCCTACTAACAAACCAGTTCCTTTTTCTTTAATAGTTTTAACTTCTGCTTTACCACCGGCAATAAAATCCCATGCCCAACCAGCAATAAAGAACGCAGCACCAATAAACGCAAAAGCTTGTAATAAACGAAACACCTGATGCAATTTGTCTACGAACGCACAATCTTGAATTGCCGAACCTGTATTATCAGCCGCCAATGCCGATACCGACGTCATAGCAGAAATCAAAACAAAACTTATTTTATTCACTATTTTTTTCATTTGAAAAACTCCTTTCTTTGCTTGCTATTCTACCACATTTTCACAAAAAAACAAACAAAAAAAGCACCATTTTTTCCAAACAGTGCTTTTATAAAGACCTTTTCCAACGTAATTACGCAGGAATAATGATGTATTTATTTTTCAAAACTGTCTTTTTACCACATTTTGAACAACCACAACTTGGTGCTGGTGTTTCTTCAACAGCAGCTGGAACATTGATAATTGCACGTCTGTCATTACGTTCAGCAGCACCTGCTGTATCTTTCTTGAACAAATCAGCACAACGAGTATTGCGATAAACAATACGATTGCCATCTCTTAATGCACGAACGTCATAATCAAATCTTTTACCACGTTCATTAGAATAATAGATACAATCTTCATCATCTTGATAATAACGAACATCCGTTTTGTAATAATCATAACCTGTGCAAGCAGCCAACAGACCCAAGCCCAACATAGCAAACAATGCTTTTTTCATTTTGTGTTTCCTTTGTTATATCTCTCACGACTTCCCGTTTAATCAGACAGATTGTTGCATAAAAACACCAATTGTCAAGATATTATGCAAAAAACACACCTAAAAATACTATTTTTGTGATATAATTATAAAACAAAGGACTTTAAATATGCATTTTTCTGAATTTGGTTTAACAAACACAAAAAAATTACTGATACATGCCATGCATCATGGATATGCTGTTCCCGCTTTCAATTTTTATAACATGGAATCTTTGCTGGCAATATTACACGCTGCCGAAACAACACACAGCCCAGTTATATTAGCTATATCCGAATCGGCTTTACAATATATGGGCAGCGATATATTGATGGGAATGATTGCCAATATTAAACACAAAAAAAACCAAATTGCTTTGCATCTGGACCATGGACACAGTTTTGATTCATGTAAAAAAGCAATAAATCTAGGATTTTCGTCTGTTATGTTTGACGGCAGCAACCTGCCATTAAATCAAAACATTAAAATATCAAAACAAGTTGCCGATTATGCTCATAAATTCAATGTATCAACTGAAACAGAACTAGGAATATTGGCTGGCATAGAAGACGAGCAAACTTTTTCCGATTCGCATTTATACACAAATCCTGATATTGTCGCTGATTTTGTTAAACAAACTGAGACAGATTCTCTGGCTGTTGCCATCGGAACAACACATGGTATTTACAAAAGAAAAAACGAAAACGAAAAACTACGGTTTGACATTTTAAAACAAATTGCAACAAACATTCCAAAAACACCTCTGGTATTACATGGTGCTTCAACTATTCCACAAAAATTTATTAACAAAATCAATAAATTTGGTGGCAATATAAACTATGCACATGGCATCAACCCTGCTCAGTTACGCCACGCAATATCTTTACATGTCGCAAAAATAAATATAGACAGCGACTCTCGCTTAGCCTTTACAGCAAACATTCGTGAAATGTTTTCAAAACATCCAGATATAATTAACCCACGCATATATCTACAATCTGCTATGGAAAATATGACTCAAAATTGCGTAAATGAAATTAAAAATATTATGGGTTCAAATAATAAAATATAAACCAATGTAAATATAATGCCGTTATCCAGCAAATGCACAAACAATACACACACAAGATAACGGCAAACAAATTATTGTTAAATTTTATTTCGCCCGTTCTACATATTCTAATGTTTCAGTATTTACGACAATCTTTTCACCTTGTTCAATAAATACAGGAACTTGAACACGAACACCATTATCTAAAATAGCTGGTTTTCCACCGCTACCAGTAGCAGTCTGCCCTTTCAATGCAGGTTCTGTTTCTTCAACTGTTGCGATAACTGTTTTTGGCAAAGTAATAGATACAGGATGTCCTTCTACAAAATTAGCTTTGACTGTCATTTCAGGAACCAAGAATTTCATCTGTTCGCCCAAACTTTCATTTGGCATTGTAAATTGTTCATAATCTGACAAATTCATAAAGAAAGCATCTGTTCCATCAGAATACAAATATTGGCAATCTAAATCTTCAACCATCAACTTTTCAACTTTATCTTCTGAACGCCAACGGTCCATACCTTTGTTACCTGAATCAATATCACGTAAATCTGCCTGAACAAAAGCGCCACCCTTGCCTGGTTTAACCTTTGTAATAGAAGTAACAGAATAACGTTTACCATTGTGGGAAATAACCCAACCAACACGCATATCATTTGCAATATAAGATGCCATTGTTTTTACCTCTTATTTCAAAATTAACCGAATAAGCATAAGAATATAACAAACTTTTGATATTCGCAACTATTTATTCACACTAATTATTTTTATACCTAACAATTGCTTCATTTATACATTTTTCTGCATCTGACACATCTTTCCAGCCAATTACTTTAGACCAAGATTCAGGCTGTAAATCTTTATAATGCTGAAAAAAGTATTCAACTCTTGATTTCACAATATCAGGCATATCTTCCAAAGATTTCACATTTTTGTAGTATGCATCTATTTTGTCCAAAGGAACACAAATAACTTTTTTATCACCACCGGATTGATCTTCTACTTCCAAAACACCAATTGGACGCACTTGTATCAAAGAACCAGGCAACAAAGATGTGCTGCATATAACTAAGCAATCTAACGGATCTCCATCTTCGCCCAGTGTTTCCGGGAAAAAACCATAATTAGCTGGATACACAGCTGGAGTTTGCATAATTCGTGAAACTTTCAATACACCCGCATATTCATCAAATTCATATTTAGTAACACTATTTTCTGGAATTTCTATAATCGCATTCATTATTTTTGGTGGCATTTCACCAGATATAATTTTCTTCATTTTCTTTCCTTTACACAAAATAAAAAATCCGCCAAATTGGCGGATTTTTATTTATTTTTACATCCGCATTGGCATCAATACAAACAATGCATCTGTATTTTTGTCAGTAGATTTGATAATGGTTGGCGACAAAGATTCCTGCATTTCCATCTGGAATTTTTCACCTTCTACCTGACCAGCAACATCTAACAAGAATTTCACATTAAAATTAATTGTAAATGTTGTGTCACCATTATATTCTACATCTAATTCCTGAGTTGCTGTTCCAGCATCTGGACTGGATGCATTAATGACCAATTTATTCATAGAAAAAGACAACTGAACAGATTTAGTTTTATCAACACTGGCGACAGACACCAAATCCACAGCATTTATAAATTGCTTTCTGTCCATCACAGCAATCTTGTCATTACCCTTTGGAATAACGACACGATAATTTGGATACTGTGCATCAACCAATTTACTGGTCAAAATCGCAACCCCAACCGTAAATCTAGCCTTGGTATCAGACAATTCAATCAACACATCATCAACATTTGCATCTTCCAACAATTTAGACAATTCACCAATAACACGTCTTGGCAAAATCACAGATGGCATAGCATTACTGCCATTTGGGGCAGCCATAGCACACAAAGCCATACGTTGTGCATCGGTCGCAACAGCAGTTAATTTACCAGTATCTTCTGAAATATGGAAAAAGATACCACCTAAATGATAACGAACATCATCTGTTGGAATTGCAAATTTTGTTTGATTTATCAAATGTGCCAAATCACCTGTTGTCATTTGGAATTTCGTACTAAGGTTTCCACCAGCCATCGCAGGAAAATTTTCAGCAGGTAACGTTGGCAAATGGAATACCGCACGACCACTGGATACTACTAGCTGGTCACCAGATTGTTTAAAACTGATTTCTGCATCATCAGGTAATTTACGAACAATATCATACAACATTTGAACAGGTACAGTTGTCTTGCCAGACAAAGTAACATCTGCTTTGACATGTTCAACCAATTCCAAATCAACATTTGTTGCAGACAAAATTAAATCGTCAGCGACTTCTATTTTTACATTCATCAAAATCGGCAACGCAGCACGTTTTTCAACGATAGATTGCATATGTCCCAATGCCCTGATTAAATCCTGACGAAACACTGAAAATTCCATAATATTTCTCCTGTTCTTTTTTTGTTTTCTTATTATTTAATGAAAGTTTAGCAAAAAACACCGATTCGGTGCAAGAGTAAATAATATCAGTCTCGTTTTACGAAAAATTTGACAAAAAAACATATGTTATCTGTTCAACATTCCATCAATCAGATCAAACATTGACATTTTGAACCATTCAGGATCACCTTTCTTCAACGATGCACCTTTCTTCATCGCAGTTTTATACGGATGATTATCCGACAACCAACCTTCTAATAAATCGCCCGCCAATAATCCTGCTACAAAACCACCAGCCAAACTTAAACCACCGGTTAATGGTGCCAGCAACAATCCCAAACCAACAGCAGACCCTACTTTGCCGACTAATGCACCACTGTTCAATTTAAAATCTGGTTCTGCTAAATTACCATTAATCTGTAACGCATTTACCAAATTACCCGACAAAGACAACTTTAATCCACGCACAGGCACCGTTGCCAAAGACATCTGAATTTGTTCTTTACCCAAATCTAACACACCAATTAAACGAACATTTATTGCTTTTGTTTCAACCGCAACACCATTTTGTGTTTCAATTGACCCGTTACGCAATTTCAGATTTGCGATTGCCCCACCTATTTCAATCATGTCGTGTTTTTTATCACCACTGAATAAATCTTCTACATTATGACGCAACGAAGTCAAGAAATCACCACCATACATATATTCAACCAAATCAGCATGTGCATAACCTTTGTCCACAGAATGCAACAACACAGGTCCAGTAATTGTCTGCATAATTTCAGACATATTTGAACCAGTTGATTCTGTATATAAATCAATATTCACTGGTAGACCAGAAATAATATTATGAACACGTATTTCTTTCAATATATCACCAATATACATTTTATCCACATGTGCCGCCCATTTAGCCGTATACACCCCATTTGCATCTATATCTGCAATCAACGCAGATTGCAAATGACCGCCAGCTATGTCCAAAGAAGCATCTATTGTTAAAACATGATTTTTAACATTTGCCTTTGCTTTTAAATTTCCAAGATTCAAAGAACGATAAACAATAAATCTAGTCAAATTTACTTCAAGATTCACATCTTTGTCATACAAATATTTCCCATACAATGGCATATCATGAAAAACATTTAATTCACGATTTGGATGAATATATTCTTGTCCTGCTCCATACCAGTGTGGAAAAGATTTATACAAATCAATATTATCTGATGAAATTTTTGCGTTAATCGCAGGAATATTTTTTGACCAGTCATATGTTCCTGAAAAATTTATATTAGAATTACCAATCGCCACAGAAGATTTTCTGAACGATATTTTTTGCACATCTAATCCACCCGCTACATTGACTTTTATTCTCGGCAACCCAGCTACATCTTTGTTCACCCAATTACCCAAAACATCTAAATTTACCACATCACCACGGATAATAAAATCTATTGGCATTTTACTGGTTCTTTCTAATGCCACATCTGCTATCAAAGCATCATCACCCATTGAAAATGCGATTCGCACAGGATATATTTTTCTTTCTGCATTATATTCAGAAAATTTTATAACAAATGGTATATTGGTTTTATGCGGTCTAATCCATCCACTGTATTCTAAATTACCATCATGCATATAATTATGAAAACTTAAACTGTTTAAATCATATTTATCACCATTTAAAACAACATGCATTTTATGTATTGATAAACCAGCAAAAGGCAATTCAACCACAGGGTATTTATCAAATTCTGTTTTTGTTGTATCCGGCTGATTATCTGATGTTTGTGTATTATTGTACACAACAGAAGTTTTACCTTCTTTATTTTTTTCCACATATATATTCGCATCATGTACAGTGATATACCTGATTACAGGTTTTGATTTTAACAACGATAACAAATCCAAACGCACGTCTATTTTATCAGCCAAAAATAAATTTTTTTGTTTTGCCCAATCAGCATTTGGAATACGCACATCATTTAATTCTATTTGTGGTCTTAAAGAAAATTTCCAAGAAATTTTTCCATCTATTTCTATGGGCATATTTGTTACATCACGTAAAACAGACAATATATTACCACGTAATGTTTCCAGATTCATATGATGCAAAGCAATTACAAACGCAACAATTAACCCCATAAAGAATACAGCTATAATTCTTAACAACCAAAGGTAACGTCTGTAAAAAGCATATAAAAACATTTATTCCACCTATGGTAATTTAAACTCTAAAAAACTTACGACAGATTGCATAAAATCTGGCAATTCTGCACACAACGTAATTATCTTGCCAGTACCAGGATGTCTAAAAGTTATCCGATATGCACACAAGAACAATTTTTGTGTCTTTAACAATGCACCTAAGGCACCTTCTAGATTTCCACGTGTAATACCATACAAATCATCACCTACAATTGGTACATGCAAAGAATATGCACTGTGCAATCTTAATTGATGTGTGCGACCTGTTTTGGGGCAAAATAAAACCCATGTTAATAACCCCGATGCTTCACCTAAGACTTTATAATCAGTAATTGCACGTTGCGGATGAATATCTTTTGGTATTTTATTAACATCTTCAAACACCTGACCTTTGATAACATAATTATCTATTGTGCCAGATTTGTGTGACACAGTTCCATTTAACAAAGCCAAATATTCTTTATGTGCAGTTTTATTCTGGAATTGTTTTGCTAAATCCTGTGCCGCTTTTTGATTTTTTGCAACAACTAACAATCCGCTAGTTTCTTTATCCAAACGATGCACCAAAGCAGTTTTATCATACGGAAACAAAGCAGCAACCATTTTATCTACAGATTTTTTTATTCCAGTTCCACCCTGCACTGCTAATCCAGCCGGCTTGTTAAATACAACAATATCATTATCGTTATGAATAATGCATTTTCTTAATTCTTCTAAATCACCCAAAGAATATCTGTCACCATTTTCGGTTTTAACAGATTTTTGATAAGATCGCAAAGTTGGTGGAATACGAACTAAATCGCCTGTTTTTAATATTTCCATACCCTTGCATCGTGATGAATTTATTCTTATTTGCCCACCCCGACACAATTTATAAAAATCACGTTGTAACATACCTGGATAATGCCGCAAAAACCAACGTAACAAACGTGTTCCATCTTCCACAGAAGAAATTTTTACAAATTCAGCCATAAATTATTCACCATACGTGATAGAAATTGTGTTTTTCTTGTCATCAACACAACTGCCTTTTGCACCACTATCTTTATGTCCAGATTCTTTATATCCAACTGAATCAATCCATGCTTTTGTTATCAAACCATCACATTCAGATTTTGATAAACCTGTAATAGTGACAATAAATTGTCTGGGATTAGACGGATTAACCGCCAATTCGTATTTTCCACCATACGGATTTTTATCACTGACCCCTATTGCACCAAAAATGGTAGAATTGTCTATATTTGAAAAATCATCATATTCACCTAACAAACTGCGAACACCGGACACTATATTTGTAACATCATCAGTAACACGACTACGTTTTTGCGTATTAAAAGCAGTTGAAATCAATGCAAAAGCCCCAGCTGTTATAATAGCCATAATTGCCAACACACCAATCATTTCAATCATTGAACGTCCGGATTCTTGTCTCATGTTTTTACCTCTTATTTGATTTATTATATTTTATATAATATCATATTCAACATGATTATTCAATTTAGAGATTTAATAGAAAATGCACCCATGTCACCTGGCATATACAAAATGTATGACAAAGATGGGAATTTGTTGTATGTCGGCAAAGCTAAAAACATATTAAATCGCCTGCGGCAATATATTGACATTTCAAAACTGGAATTACACAAACAAATTATGCGGACTTTGGTCAGACGTGTAGAATGGGAAATCACCCGTACCGAAGAAGACGCATTGATTTTGGAACAGAATTTAATAAAATCTTTAAAACCCAAATATAATATTATGCTGACTGATGGAAAAATGTATCCGATGCTGGCATTAACCAAACACGAATTTCCACGTTTATTAAAATTTCGTGGCAAAATATCTCAACGCAAAGATGTTTATGGGCCATATCCATCAGTATACGCATTAAACGACACAATAAAAACTATTCAACGTGTTTGCCAATTAAGAACCTGCACAGATAGTTTTATGAAAAATCGTTCACGTCCTTGTTTATTATATCAAATTGGACGTTGCAGTGCACCCTGTTGTATTCCACAAACCAATTATGATAAAAATGTTCAATTGGCACGCAGAATTTTAACTGGGGACAGCGAACCAATCATTACTGATTTAACAAAATTGATGAAAAATTTTTCAGATAAAATGGATTACGAAAATGCTGCAATTGTTCGTGATAAAATCACAGCATTAACCACAACTACAAATCGTGGCATACGGCAGAATAAAACGTATGCACCAAACATGCAATGGGATAAAAATGTTACAGAATTAGAACAATGGTTGGGATTAAAACTGGACTGTGTTGGTGTTTTTGATAATTCACATTTATTTGGCAAAAATCCAGTTGGGGCAATGATTGCCTTTGGTCATGATGGATTTATAAAATCTGCATATAGACATTTTAAACTACGTGACACGAAACGTGCAGGTAACGATATTGCCATGATGGAAGAATTCATCACACGTGCAACAAATGATATAAAATTGGATTTAATAATTGTAGATGGTGGAATTGCTCAATGGAATATTGCAAACAAAGTTACAAATGGAAAAATCCCAATTCTTGGTGTTACCAAAGGTGAAGTCCGCAATGGTGACGAACATTTTATTATGCCTGATGGATCTGTAAATCGGACTTTGCCAAAAGATTCAGCTTTGTTTTTATTATTACGCACCGTTCGTGACGAAGCACACAGATTTGTTATAACTTATCATCGTTCAGTGCGGGCTAAACAATTAACAGCTTCATGTCTTGATGAAATAGAAGGAATTGGTCCCATCAGAAAAAAACAATTATTACACCATTTTGGTTCTGTTCATGCAATTATGGACGCAGATTTACAATCTTTATTACGTGTTCCAGAATTGGGTAAATCTGCTGCTGAAAAAATTTATGCCTATTTTCATTCAGAAATGCTATAATAAACCATTATCAAAGGAGAAACAAACATGAAAGTATTTGTAAATTTATTATCAATTTTTCGTATTAGTGTTGCATTTTTATTGATTCCAACCGTCATGATGAAAATGTATTGGCTTGCCTTTATTTTATATTTATTAGGTGCAATGTCAGATTGGTTTGATGGTTTTTTGGCACGTAAATATAAATGTTGTTCAAAAATCGGTGGTGTCCTTGATCACATAGGTGATAAATTATTAGTATGTAATACATTTATTATGCTGGCTTTGATTGCACCAACATGGGAAGTTGTTATTCCTGTGATATTGATGATTGCACGTGAATTATATATCAGTGGTCTGCGGGAATTTCTGGGAACACAAAAAATAGAAATGCCTGTACCAAAGGCACGTTTTTCCATGGGTAAAATAAAAACAACTATTCAAATGGTTGCATCAGTTGTGTTTTTATTATTCTTTGCAATATTCACTTCTATCACTCCGACCACCAGCAGTCGTATAGTGTTCTATTTAATCAGCACATTACCAAATGTTGGTATATTCTGTTTATGGTTTGCATTGGTTGCATCTTTATGGAGTGCGACCCAATATACATTTACGTTTGCACAAAAATTAAAGAAAATAAAATAAACAAAAAAGAGACATGAGCTTATTTGGGGTCAATGGGGTGATAGTTGAGCTGACGAATATCATATTTAATAAAAACACAAAAATCCGCTATACAGCGGATTTTTTTGTCGTTTACAAATTTTATTTACACAAACAAATCTTTTACAAACTGTGCGTGTTCAGTAATAAATTTGAATCTGAATTCTGGTTTTTTACCCATCAAATCATAAACCAAAGCTTTTGTTTTTTCTGTGTCTTCCAAACCATCTTCGGTCTTTGGTGGTAAATCAACACGAATCAAACGACGTGTTTTTGGTGACATAGTTGTTTCTTTCAACTGATTTGGCATCATTTCACCCAAACCTTTGAATCGTGATATTTCAATGCGTTTGTTTTTATATTTACCGTTTTTCAATTCTTCCAATTCTTCATCTGTATCCACATAAATTGATTCAGTTCCACAAGTTAATTTATACAATGGCGGACAAGACAAATATAAATGACCACCATAAATCAACTGTGGCATATATTGATAAAAGAATGCCATCAACAATGATGCAATATGACTGCCGTCCACATCAGCATCAGTCATTATAATAATTTTTTCATATCTTAATTTAGAATCATCCCAATCTTTTGCTGTTCCTGCACCAATAATATCTATCAAATCATTTAATTCTTTATTGGCACTGAATCTTTCATCAGAATTAGATAACACATTTAAAACCTTGCCACGCAAAGGCATAATTGCCTGTAATGCCCTATCTCGTGCCTGTTTAGCCGTTCCACCAGCAGATTCACCCTCTACTATAAACAATTCTGTGCCTTCTACACCATGTTTGGAACAATCAGCCAATTTGGCAGGCATACGAATTCTTTTGGTTGGTGTCTTACGTGCAATATCTTTAACCTGTTTTGTTTTAATACGTGCATTAGCCAGATTCACAACAAAATCCAATAATGCATTTGCAGTTTTCGGGTCTGATGCTAAAAACATTTCCCAAGGGTCTTTCAGTGCATTTTCTGTATACCTTGCAATTTCAGGATTAGATAACTTTTCTTTGGTTTGTCCTAAAAATTGTGGTGTTTTATAAAACACAGAAACAATCGCAGCAACCGAATCAAAAACATCTTCACCAATAATTGTCGCAGCGGCTTTGTTATTCACTTTTTCCCCGTATGCCTTTAAGCCTTTGGTTATTGCAGCTTTAAAACCGGCTTCATGTGTACCACCATCAACCGTTGCGATTGTATTACAATATGATGCAAAAAAACCATCGTCAGATGCAGCACCATTTTCATCTGTCAAAACCGTCAAAGCCCATTCTACACGACCAACATCATCTGGAAAATCAACTGAACCACTGAATATCTTTGGCAACACCCGTGGTTTAGAATCTGTTTTTTCCGCCACAAAATCGGCAACCCCATTTGGATAATACAAAACCTGGTCAGACGGTATATTCATGTCTTCGGTTAACAAAGACGGATTACAATGCCATTCAATTTTTACACCACGTGATAAAAATGATTTAGCACGTGCCATACGATAAATTTTTACTGGTTTAAACACAGCATTTTCACCAAAAATCTCGTCATCCAAAGTAAATCTGATTTTAGTTCCATGTGCCCTGGTTTCAATTCCACGTTTTATTGGTGATGTTACTTTGCCCCTAGAAAAACTCTGATGCCATTCATAACCATCTCTGGAAATTGTAACAATCATCTCAGCCGACAAAGCATTAACAACAGCACTGCCCACACCATGCAAACCACCACTGGTTTTATAAACATTATTATTAAATTTTCCACCAGAATGTAATGTAGTTAAAATAACCTCTAACGCAGATTTTCCAGGATATTTTGGATGTTCATCTACTGGGATTCCACGTCCATCATCAGTGATTTCTATGGTTTTAGAATCTATTAAATTAACGACAATTTTCTTTGCAAATCCAGCCACCGCTTCATCAATAGAATTATCCATAATTTCTACTGGCAAATGGTGCCAAGCTTTTTCATCGGTTCCGCCAATATACATACCAGGACGCAACCGAACTGGTTCCAAACCCTCTAAAACTTGAATATCAGAAGCATCGTATTTATTCATAATCTTTTCCATTTTTATTACACCATTATTATAACATTTTCGCCTTTGGTGCAAGTGAAATGCAAAAAAACAGCAAAAAAAATAGTATTTTTATATACTTGATTTTTACTATAATTGCCCTATATATTCTATACAAAAGATTTAAACAGGTAAAAAAATGAACAAAAATCCGTATGAAGTGCTAGGTGTCACCAAAGATGCCAGCGATGCTGATATAAAAAAAGCATATCATAAATTAGTTATGAAATATCACCCAGATAAAAACCCAGGTGATAAAACTGCCGAAGAAAAATTCAAAGAAGTTAACAATGCTTTTGATATTTTAAAAGACCCTCAAAAACGTGCTGCGTATGACCGCTTTGGTGATGCCGCATTTGCTGGTGGTAATGGTGCCAGTGCTGGAGCTGGTTTTGGCGGTAATCCATTTGGAAATGGTGCATTTCATTTCAATATGGGCGGTGGCGACATGGGTGGTATGGAAGACATCTTACGTGAAGCCATGCGTGGTTTCGGCTTTGGTGGCGATTTTGGCGGTAATCGTGGCACAAAACAGCAACAATCCGGACGTGATTTATTAGACGAAGTTGTTATTGATTTAAAAGATGCCTTTTTTGGCACAACCCACACAGTAAAATTTTCCAGTGCTGTAAAATGCGACAAATGTAATGGTAATGGAACTGCAGACGGTAAGCCTGCCCCAGTTTGTAAAACATGTGGAGGCACAGGATACGTTCATGCACGCCAGGGATTTTTCGCTGTGGAAACCCCGTGCCCAGATTGTAACGGATTGGGTCACAAAATTGATAAAAAATGTTCAGAATGTGGTGGCACAGGAACAGTTCACAAACAACGCACACTGGATGTTAAAATTCCAGCTGGAATCCAAGACGGTGCCAGATTAAGACTGGCTGGCATGGGTGAAGCTGGTCCAAACGGTGGTCGTGCTGGTGATTTTTATCTTGATATCAGAATCAAACCAGATAAAAAATTTGAACGTGTCGGGGATGATTTGCTGATGCACATGGATTTAGATTTCGTAACACTTGCAATGGGTGACGAAATAGAAATTGAAACACTGGACGATAAAAAATTATCTGTAAAGATTCCATCTGGAACCCAGGTTGGCGAACGGTTAAGAATCCGTTCACATGGTATGCCAAATGGTCGTGGCGGATTTGGTGATTTATACATAGAAATTGGAATAACAATTCCAAAACGATTAACAGAAAAACAGAAAAAAGCCCTAAGCGAATTTGCTGGCAAAAAATCAGAAAAGAAAGGCTGGTTTTAAATAATTTTTTACAACATTTTAATCAAATAACCTAGAACCCTATCCAAATAAAACAAAACCCGCAAAAAATGCGGGTTTTGTTTTTCTCCTTTGGACGAAACTTTATCACAAAATTATTTGCACAATTTTATCATGTCATCTATTTCTGCATTCAATACTAAATCTGATTCTTTCTGATTTTCAATTTGATTCAATGCATAAACAACTGTTGCATGATCACGACCACCACAAACATTACCAATTTCAGACAAAGATAAACCTGTTGCTTGTTTTAATGCTGCCATCATTATTTGACGTGCACGAACCAAACGACGTGTGCGTGAATTACCACAAATTTCATCATAAGATACACACATTTTTTCACACATTGCTTTGACCATCGCCATTGGTGTTTTATTCTTTTCCAATGTATTGCCCAATAATTTAGCAGCCACATCCATATCTACACGTTCACCCATCAATTCAGAATATGTTTTTATTTTATTTATTACACCATTTACTAAATGACCATCACCAGCAATACGTTTAGATAATTCATCTGCCACATTTGCATCAACACCACCACGAATCAACATTTGTTTACGAACATGTGCATTTGGCACAGCCAAATCTACAACCAAACCAGATGCAAACAAAGATTGTATACGTCTGTCAAAACCATTTAATGCGTTTGGTGCAACATTTGCAGTCAACACAATATTTTTACCAGCATTATGTAAATCCATAATCAATTGTAAAAATTCATCTGTGGTTGCACGTTTACCAGCCAACGCACAAACATCATCCAAAATAAAAGTATCGCAATTACGACAAAAATCTTTGAAAGAAAATATCGTTTTATCACGCAAGCTACGTGTAAAATCTGCAACGAATTGGCCACCAGACATCATTACAACACGTCCAGCCGATTCGCCACAAATGGCAGATGCCAACAAAGATTTACCACACCCAGCAGGTCCATATATAAATAATTGTGAAAAAGATGCATCACCTAATGCAATTTTTTTGCATGCTGCAACAGCAAACATATTTTCATCAGAACATATAAATGCATCAAAACCATTTTGTTTTTTTACAAATGCTTTTTTATTTTCAGGCACAAATTCACATACAACATTATCATTAGCTGTATTCACAACAGGTGTTGCAGAACGAACAGAAATATTTACAGTTAAACCAAAACCAGCAGCAACATCAGCAAGAATTTCACCATATGAATTTTTAACATAATCCGCAGCAAATTGATTATGAGCAACCAAATTCAAACATCCCGCAACAACACTGAATTGCAAAGGTGCAATCCAAGAGGTAAATCCAACAGAATCTATTTTGTTTGCAATTGCATCTTTAATTGATTCTGTGTTTACAATTTTTTTTGTTGCTGCTTGCATGTCGTTTGCTCCTTTCCTTGTATTAAAAGAGTTTCCTGCGTTGGCA
This sequence comes from uncultured Alphaproteobacteria bacterium, assembly GCA_905236005.1. Lineage (GTDB taxonomy): Bacteria > Pseudomonadota > Alphaproteobacteria > Rs-D84 > Rs-D84 > Enterousia. Next base: position 17,386 of record CAJONJ010000044.1, on the reverse strand, counting down.
TTTTTAGTGTGTAAAACACCCTGCACATAAACACCAATCATCATTGATATTTATGCCGCTTACTCTTCTCTCACTTTTTGTTTTTGATTGATTTAATCAACCACCCGACTACAACAAACAATCTATAAGATTTATTTCTATTTGCAATCAAATGTTGATTTATTTTTGAACATTTATTTTTTGACAACGATTCGTTTTTTTCCTTGATTTTCGCAGTTTGTATATACACTGTATATACATTTTTTAAATCAATTTAAAACGTAACCACCATCTTGTTTTCGTATTAAACCTTGTAATTCCAATACCACCAAATCAGCTTTGATTTCCGCAACGCTTTTTTTGACAATGTTTGCCAATACAGATTCTGACACAGGAATTATTCCTATCTTGTCTAAAATTTCATTTTCTGTTTTAACTTTTTTTTCATTTTTTTGTTTTTCATCATCAAAAAAATCTTTTACAGACATACATAAAGTCGCTTGATTATTTTTTATCAAAGAATTTGGACCAACACTTCGTGGATCTGATGGGTGTCCAGGCACCGCAAATACTTGTTTTTTATAATCCAAAGCGAATCGTGCAGTTGTCATACTGCCTGATTTTTCGTCTGCTTCACCTAAAATTAAAAAATCAGATATTGCAGCAACCCAATGGTTTCTTTGAACAAAATGTGTAGCATTTGGTTTCATTCCCACAGGCATTTCACTGATTATCACACCACGATTTAAAATATCGTAATATAACGATTCGTTTTCCAGTGGCCAAATATAATCAACCCCACCTGCAACCACAGCTATTGTTTGGCTGTTTCCGTTTGCCCGCAATGCCCCAATATGTGCAGCAGTATCTGCACCCATTGCCAAACCAGACGTAACTGCAAAATTGTGTTCGGCAAATTCGTATGCCAATTCAGATAAAAATTCCATACCACTGGCAGTAGCGTGTCTAGTTCCAACAATTGCAACATTACGTTTTGACAAAGTATCTGTGTTACCACGCACACTGATTACAATCGGATGATTTTTTACATTTAACAATCCACTGGGATAACGCACATCATCATCAGCGATATATTCTATACCCATATCATACGCAATATCCATTTCACGTTTCACAGAATCTATAAAATCAGCCGACAAATGTAATGCATCAACCACAGAAAACACATCACCATATTGTGACAACAATTTATTATATGTTGCAGGTCCAACCTTTGGACTTCGTAAAATTAAAAGTTTTTGTAATAACATATCATTCATAACAAAAAGGATTATAGAACAAATCTACAATCCTTTTAACTAAAAAGTTAAATATCACCTATTCTGGTAATTCAATCCACATCCATGCACGATGTTCTGGTAAACCTTGGCGAGTATGTAAATGTTCTTCACCAACAACCACAGAATCAAATCTTGGATCATCTCCCAAATCGGTATTTATTTGGCGTATATTGTTAGTATTGTTGTTTATTTGTGTGTTATGGGTCACATTAACAGTATTTTCTAAATCACCTATACGATCTGTTAAATCATCTAACTTACCTTCTATTGCAGATGTATCTGCTGGAACAATTGTTGTACCGCCACCTGTTGCTTTTGGTGCATTACTCGTAGTATAAACTTTTGTTGGAATAATTACTGGAAAACGAGCAGTAGAACCAGTCCCAGCATTAGTTGTCGCAGATTTTGCACGCAAAGTCCCAACACGTGCTGCGTTTCCTGTCTTTGCCAAAGCAGCTGCTCTGGCCGGTGTTACTTTTGCAGGAACAACAGTCTTGGTTCCAGCAACAGACGGATTATTGTTACCCAACAACTTTACAGCCGGTGCAGCATTCGCTATCATTGGTAACAACATAAAAGACATTATCAAAATTTTTTTCATTTGCCTACCTCTACTTTATTTTTCCAATTCCGTTTGCAAATACCTATATAAATCACAATCATCTGTTGAAATCGTGTTGCCATTCCTCTTACATTCGGCAACCATGACATCCAAAGCAGTTTTTATTTCATCATAATCAGAGCCACCCTTTTTTTTCATAGCCAACAATTGTGCTTTGTATAAATCTTTATCTTTCAGAGATTTTTGTCCTTCTACTTTACCACCAATCAATTTATTTCCAAACAATTCCATCGCACCAACACCCAGTCCCATACCACCAACAGTACTGGCAACTATACCACCAATACGAACACCTTTTTTGGCATCCAAAATACGTTTTTCCATTTCTTTTTTACTGACCCAACTACCGCATTTAATGGTTTCATCCCACATAAAATATTTTGGTGCAATATCAGCAACCTTGATTCTAGATTCATTACTGGATCCCAATTCAACACGCACAAAACATACATTATTTTCAGGATGTTCAACATCTTCAACCATAGTAGCATAATTAGACGTGTCACTGTATCTAGATGCCCAAACAAAAGTATTTCCAACACCAATGTTATTGCTGATACACGCATTGCGTTCTGCTTCACGCATATCAACTTCTGGTTCAGGTTCTGGTTCAGGTTTTGGCTCTGGTTTTGGTTCTGGTTCAGGTTCCGAATCGTCCGTTGTAACAACGTTGGTTCCCAAAGCATTGCCACGTCCATTTAATTGATTAACAGACGCAGTATAACGAGGTGCAGAAACCATACTGCGACCATTACCCATCGCAGGACGTCCATGCTGTGCCGCCCCAGCCCCAAAGCATGACAACAACACAACAAACACGGATACAAAATATTTCATGATAATAATTCCCTCTTTATGTCACGCATTATAACATAAATTGAATATAAAAACAAATACAATCTGCATACAATTCGCTATTTTTTCCATTTCCATTCTATTTTAGACTCTTTTCCAGACAACAAACGCAGAACATTTTCCCGATGCCGCCACAGACACAACAAAACAATCGCACAAAATGCAATTCCAACATCAAAACTGATACAAAAACCCAATATCAACATCAACAAAAACATTGTCAATGCCCCAGCTGAAGAATAACCAGTCCCCAACGCAACCAATAACCATTCCAATCCACCAACTACAAACAATATCGGATTTACAGCCAACAGAACCCCAAATAAACAAGAAACACCCTTTCCACCCTTAAATTTCAACCACACAGGGAAACAATGTCCAACTATGGCAGCAAAACCGCACCACACAGCAAAACTTTCACCACCAACATAGTGACCCAATAAAACCGCCAGCACAGCCTTGGTCATATCCAACAACCAAGCCAACCCAGCCATACGCAATCCCCCGACACGCATAACATTTGTTGCACCGATATTACCACTGCCGATTTTGCGTAAATCGCCTTTGTGAAACAATTTTGTTATCAAGATTCCAAAAGGCACCGAACCCAGCAAATAAGAAATAATTATTGAAAAAATATAAATCATGTCGTTTTTCCTTGATTTTAAGTTTGTTTTCTATAAAATAACAGAAACCTGAATAAAATAAAAGGAAAATAAAGTGGCAAATCATAAATCATGTGATAAAAGAATTTTGGTAACAGCAAAGAAAAATGCAATCAATACTGCACGTCGCAGTGCTGTTAAAACTGCAACTAAAAAGGCATTAACTGCTATTGAATCTGGCGACAAAGCTGCTGCAATTGCTGCTGCACGTAACGCAGAAAGCAAAATCATGAAAGCGGCTGGCAAAACAATGCCAAAGAAAACAGCAGCCAGAAAGGTTTCACGTTTGGCCAAGAAAGTTGCAAAAATCGCATAATTCTTGCTGTGCTTTTATCAATTAAAAAAACATCCGATCGGATGTTTTTTTAGTCCATATATTTAATCTTTACTCAAAAACCATTTAGCACACGCATAAGCACAATTTTTTACACATGTCTGATTATCGTCATAAACAACACCTGAAAAATATGCCATTTGCTCTTGAGTTTTACTTAGCTGATTAATAAATCTACACCAGCAATACTCACCACGTTCCATACCAATGATAGAAAAATTAATGCTTGTGGCACCGGGATATTTATCCTTGTTATAACAGTGGCTAACACCCCATGTGGTCTTGCCACCCTTAACGGCTACCCACCAACTATTATCAAAGCTCCTAGGCGGTTTCTTTTCTTCACACAATTGGTCACCTACAATATTGTGTTTTTCATCTTTTGTTTCTATGTAACAGCCGTAATCCGAATACACCATCAGCTTATAATCATATATCTGATTTTGGACATCAGATACAGGTTCTACCCCACCAAGGGACGTTGTAGCATATCTATTATTTTGCAATCCATATCCCCTTGTCAGAACAGCAACCAAATTATTATCTTTATCAAAAACAGGTCCACCAGAACTTCCCTGGGCCACTTGACAATCTGTTTGATTTCTACCTTGCCAAACAGAAGCATTGTCACGTAAAGAACAATCAAAAGAACCCTTCAGGTTCTTATCATCTTCAAATAGCTCTGTATAATCACGCAGGAATTTTTCAAACTTTTTATAAATTTCATTATCTGATTCTATTTCATTTTCATCAATATCCATATGTTTTGCATATTTTTGTTTTATATCATGTATCGTCTTATCATTCAGAATCGCTAAAGAACCATAACCAATGACATTAAAAATATCATCAGAATTAAATTGTCCCATTTTTGCCAATGGTAATCTTTTTATAAATTCTAATGATATTTTATTTTTCCATGGAATTTTTAATACAGCAACATCTTTATACTCATCAGATCCCATTTTATCATATTTTGTTGTTGCGGAAAATGTCGTTCCATCTTGTAATGTTACAGTTATTGGGGCATTTGGGTTCTTTACACAATGTGTGGCGGTATAAACATATAATTCATCAGCATTATCTTTAACCAGGGTCCCTGTACACCACCCCCCATCAACAGACACACCAACAATCGCATTATATGGAAATTCTTTTTTTTGTTCGTCTGTAATATAACAACGTCTATCAATTGTATAATTTTGTTGGAATCTGCCGTTTTCCAAACATCTATCTATCAATACCCCATTAGATATTTGGGTGGATTTATCCGATACCAAATCGATAATGTCCCACTCATATTGATCATGATAACTTATTTTTATTTTCAACGGTTTTCCTTTGGCTGAATTACAAAACATGCACACTGGCATCAAACACACTAATAACAATAATACAATTCGTTTCATCATTTTAATACTGTTTCGACACAGCACCCGCCATTACATTTCTGGTTTTGGCATTTTTGCCAAACAATCCATAACATTACAACTTTTTGTTTGATCACAAAGTTTAATACAGTCTTTAACATCTTTCCATTGTTCAGAATCATCAATCACTGGCAATATTGGTTCGTGACCATCAAAAAAAGTTGATGCATAAAATTCATCTCTCAATGATATTATTGGTGCCCACCCCTGTGCTTGAACAGCAACTATATTGCCATTTTTATCAAAAATCGGTCCACCAGAATTTCCTTTCCACGCCTGACAAGCTGTACTATGGAAATCAGGCGACAAATTACAATCAAATGAACCTTTTAGCCTGCTGTCCATTGGTAATATCTCATAAGCTAATTTATTTATAAGTTCCTCATCTGCATATAATTCTGATTCTGTTATCTCAAAAAATGATGCATATTTTTCTTTTGCTTGGTGTATTTGTTTATCACTCATAATTGATAATGTACCATAACCGATAAGATTATAACTTTGTGCATTCTCAAATACAGCATTCTTATCCACAGTAGCAAAAGGAACATTGTCAACATAATCATCTGGAATTTTGTATACAGCAACATCACCAAGGTTTACTCCGACCCTATTTTTAACTCGTCGCACCTTTATTTTTGCCCCATCTTGCAATTGTACAACCGCATTATCACCAGTTAAATAGCTTACACAATGTGATGCTGTATACATATATAACTGCATATCTTGTGGATTTTGAACAATTGTACCTGTACAATATACATCATCATAATTCTCTTTAATTCCTCCATCTAAACCGTATGAGAAGAGAACTTCTTCCACCAAACCTACAACTGCATTATATGGATATTGTTTTTTTTGTTCATCAGTAATATAACATCGTCTATCAATTGTATATTCATCACGATAAATCCCATTATTTTCACAACGATCATGAAACACACCGGAATCGATATCAACACTATCGTCTATTATTGCGTGCTTTACCGTTTTCTTCAGAATTAACTCTCCTATATCATCTAGATCAAGATTTCCTGTGTCATCAGCACAAGATAAAGAAGGCATCAAACACACTAATAAAAATAATACAAATCGTTTCATCATTTTAACATTTCTTCACAACGTTGTGCCTGTTTAATCATTTTTTTGGTCAACGTTATCAACGATATATTTAATCCTGTTTCAACAGCACCTGTCGCTATGTTTGCACCAGCCATCACATTTGCTGTCGTATTTAATGCGTGTTCTGTTTTTTTGTCTTTTTCTGATAATCTAACTTTCTTTTCTATCGCCATATATTTATCACTGTTCGCAGCGGCACTGGTGCCAACACCGACTATACCAATTACACCACCTGCTATGGATGTTCCCATCACACCTTTCATTCGGTTTTCTATTTTTTCTACATCTTTGGTATTTAATTTATTACACCATGTGCGAATATTACTGATTTTTGTCACCACCGGATGTTCATACGGATTTATCCCAGCACGTTTTATTTCCAGTTCTATATCTTGTATGCTTTCCACCATTTTATTACATGCGGTTATATGTTGTATTAAATCTGATTGTTTTATATTTATCCCGGACATTATCGCTGATGCCAGATTTGTTCCAATCGTTCCAGCCATCAACCCTGTTCGCCAATTACCAAGCGTTTTGGATTTTTCTATCTTTTGTTTCAATTCATACAGGCGTTCTAATCCTAGCACCACTTCATTAAAAAACTGTTCATCTGACATTTTTTCAACACCAGCTCTCGTACAGCCCCCTTTTTTACATATTTCAACGATCAACGCTTCAATTTCTTTTTCTTCTTCTGATTTTTTAATACCAACCGCCAATGCACCAGTCGAAGCAACCGTTCCAACAGCAGTCACAGCCGTATTTGCCTTTGATATATTGGAAATTTTACTGATTTCATCAGATATACCAGAACACGTTATACGTGTCGCTTCATACATTTCTGTTGCTTTGCGTATCAATTCAGAATCATCTGCATACAATGGAAATACCAAACATAATGCTAAAAGAAACCCCAAACAATGTTTCATTGATATTTTCATTCTCTGTCCTCTTTTTGATATCCTGTGTTTCAAAGAAAAAACTAATTCAATGGGGCACCCCAATGTTGCTGAATATTCTTTTCTGCATCCATCGGACTGACTAAAACCTGTGGTGTCAGAATAACAACCAACACTTCACGAGATGCAGCTGTTTCACGAGAACCAGACAATGCCATAAAATCAGGATCACCCAAACCATAACGTGTATCATTATTCTTCTGTTTTTCAAATCCAGATACAACCAACATTTGACCAGATTCCATGATAACTTCTTGCATAAAAGAACGTTCTTCTACTTCTGGTAATTGTAATGTAACCTTCATCTGTTCACCGATAGTCTGAGTGGACATTCTTAACAATTCACGAATTGACATTTTAAACAACAATAAAATTTTACCGTTTTCTAAAATATTTGGCAACAACTGCATTGAAAAACCTGTTTCCAAATTATCTTGGTCAACTGTACTGGATTCAACAGTTGTAAAATTACGTGATTCAAAACGTTTTATATATCCAGTTGTTCTGGTATTAGTTACTGGTGCAACCCGATTATTACGTGTTGTAACACCAACGTTTGTTACCAAAGACACTTTACCCTGCTTTGCCAAAGCCTCTATCAAAGCATCTGTGCCTGCAACACGTGCCATAGAACCATTCATTATCTGATCATTTGAATAAGTGTCTGAAATACCAGTTGCTGCTTTTGCAACATCATTAGATAACACAGCAATATTCATAGAACTGGCTTCTGTGGTGGCTAAATTATTCTTTGGATTTGCAACAATATTCAATCCAGATGCAGAATTAATAGCCGCAGTCAAATTCAAACCGAAAGCAGATTCATTAGACAAAGATACCTGTAAAACTTTAACATCTATTGTTACCAACTGAGATAATCTTTTGTTTTGTTTTGCAATGTAATCAGAAACACGATTCAACACAGATGGTGGTGCAGTCACAGTTATTGTTCCCAAACTGCGTGAAACTGTAAATTGAGAATTTTTAGATGCTGATACTATGGAAGTAATAGTAGATTCAACTTCGTCCCATTCTTTCAAAGTAGATTCCAAAGAAACCTGATTTCCATCGTCTGTCTGCACAGAAGATTGATATGAAACATCTGTACCCAATGCATACAAAGTATATGTTCTGGTCTCTGTTTCATAAAACACTATGGAATCTTTGTCATAATACCATAATAAATCTAAATCAGTTGCAATCTGAGATAACAAACCAGATAATTTACCTGTATAAGCAACATCCACTGTCTTTTTCAATTTTTCAACATCAACCTGATTATCTATTTTTACAGGAATACCAGTGATAGTATTGATATCGTTTGCCAACACCTGCAAAGTTACAGGTTCATTTAACAATATAGTGATACCTGTATCTGTTTCAAATTTAGACGGCAAAGTATTTTTATGTTCCAAAATGGTTGATTTATTACCCAACCAAACACCTTCTGACATAGAAACAGTATCGCCACTAGATACCTTTGCACGTGGATTTTTTGCCATTTCAAAAGCTTCATAAGCCTGTACAAAATTATTATCTACAACCGCAGAAACTTTGGCAGATTCTTTTAACGTGCAACCAGACAAAAATCCCGCCAACAAAAATCCTATATATAATATGTTAAAACGGACTCTCATTATTCTATCTCCTACGGTGCGATAACAATTATTCTTCTGATGTCGAAACAACTATTACACGATTACCTTTGTAAAACTTTGCATATGGAACAGGTGTGGCACGTTCAAAATTACGAATCAATGCAGATGCCACATCAACAAAACGACCTTTGAAAACAGCACTGGCTTCTATTGGATATTCCCGAGAAGTCGTCCATACCAAATCCCAACCTTCCTTATCACACCAAGATTGCAAAACCTGACGTAATGTTTGCCCACTAGCAACAACCCAAGAACGAACCTGATCACGCATAACAACTGGTGCCTCTTCGTCTGTTTGGTCTTCATTTACATTAATCTCAATTTCTGCTTCACCATCAGATTTAGCCTTGTTGCAAGTTTTTTCAGCTGTAAATCCAGCACGTTCTGCAAACACAGCATAAGAATCTGCACGTTTATTGCATTTTTTACGTGGACTGCGTGATACAGCCAATACCGAACCACCATCATCTTCCAGCATTTCACGTCTTAACAAAGGCATCTCTGCATTATTTTCACATTCATTATCAAAACCGGCCGGTATTTGAATTCCATTATCAATATTTGGACCACCAGACCAACCAGTACCGTGTGTGATTATATTGTTTTCAATAACCAACCCAGAACCAACCTTTGATACAACCTTTGGTTCATTATCAGAACATCCCATATCGCCACACGCAATTTCAACGTCAGCATCAGAACCCCTTTCTGGCCAAACAGGAACTTGCTGCTTTATTGGTTCATATTCAACCTCTTCCACACGTTCTTCAACCTGTTTTCCAGAATCATAAAACACTTCTGATGTAACAACCTGAGGCAGTTTTCCCGCTGCCTGAGCAATACCAGCAACACCTGTTGCGATAACAAAAACAAACATTTTACGGAACATATTTTTTCCTTTCTTTATATTATTATACTCAATTATAACAATTTGCCCAAATCTGTGCAAGACTTAAAAATAAGATTTTAATAAAAAAATTATCAAGATAAAATCGCACGAATCGGAAAAACGTGTTATACTGAATCCGATAACAAAACAATTAAGGTTTAAATATGGAAAATATTGCTGTTTTTATTCTGATTTCAATAACAACTTTGTGTTGCATTGTGTCTGTTGTATTTTTAATCCAAACAAACAATAAATTACGTCAAATGGTTAAAAATTTGACTCTGCAATACAATTTGTTAATAAAAACCCAACAGGTATTAAAAAACAAATTTTCAGTAAACGAAACCACAGACAAAGCAGAAATTATTTACCAAGATTTATTACAAGATTTGATTCCTATTATGGCTACCATTGATGTCATGCCACGCACAACATCCGAACATCCATTGTGGCGTGCCTTGGGCGGAATCATGGATGAATACGCAAAAAATCCATTTGTTCTTGAAAAATTACGTCGTGCAATTAAACTGGATTCAAATATCGCACACAATGTGTCACATTATTTAAATCGTGCTAACCAATTTTTACAACACATGGCAAATACTGATACAGATGGTATTTTATCTACGACATTTACAGACGGATTGTTGGGACAATCTTTAACATTTTTTGCCCAGGCACAAACATTAGCTGCATCGTAAATGAAAAAATTAACCGCAAAACTTATTCGTGAAATATCAAAATTGCGTAAAGAGCCTGATTGGTTACTGGATTGGAGGTTATCGGCGTTCAAAGCTTGGAAAAAAATGAAAGAACCACATTGGGCTGAAATAGATTATTCCCCAATTGATTATAACAACCTGAATTATTATAACGAATCCAAACCTATTGATAATTCTGAATTAAAAGCAACATACGAAAAAATGGGGTTACCAGAATCTGAACAGCGTGCTTTGTTGGGTATGGCGACAGATACTGTTATTGACAGCAAATCTGTTCATACATCATACACAGACGAATTAAAAAAACATGGTATTATATTTTTACCATTATCAGAAGCAGTTGTTCAATATCCCGAATTGATTCGTAAATACCTTGGCAGCGTTGTTTCTAATACTGATAATTTTTTTGCCGCTTTAAATGCAGCTGTATTTTCCGACGGAACGTTTGTTTATATTCCACACAATGTCCGATGTCCAATTGATTTAGCCAGTTATTTCAGAATAGAAACTGCTAAAATTGGTCAATTTGAACGAACATTAATCATAGCAGAATCTGGTTCTTATTTATCTTACATGGAAGGATGCAGTGCACCACGTCGTCCAAATCATCAATTACACAGCGGTGTCGTAGAAATCATTGTTAAAGATAATGCATATGTAAAATATGCAACTGTACAAAATTGGTACGCAGGAGATTCTGCCGTATACAACAAATCTGGTGTTCATAAAAATGGAATATTAAATTTTGTTACTAAACGTGGAAAGTGTTACAAAAACGCCGGTCTTGATTGGACACAAGTTGAAATTGGTTCCAGTATGACTTGGAAATACCCATCAACAATTTTATATGGTGATAATTCACACAGTGATTTTTATTCGCTGACAATAACACGTGGCACACAACAAGCAGACACAGGAACAAAAATGCTGCATATTGGTAACAACACAAAATCTAATATAATATCCTATGGTGTTGCTACTGATAAATCCAAACAAACATTTCGCAGTTTGGTTTCATTTAACGGTAAACACAGTATAAATGCTTGCAAATGCGACAGCAGAATTATAGGAAGTACCGCCACAGCTAATACTATTCCAACTATTATTCATTCAAACGCAACTAATCAACAATCCCACGAAGCGACCACTGGTGCAATTGATGCAAACAGTTTATTATTCCTGGAACAAAGTGGTATAGATACAGACGAAGCAACTGCATTGATTGTTGGTTCACAAGCATCACCCATAATTTCTAGATTACCTATGGAATTTTTGGTAGAATCAAAGCAACTGATACAAATGGCATTAAAAAAAGAATCGTAAAATGATATTAGAAATTAAAAATCTTTGTGTATCTATGGATAACAAAATTTTGTTACAAGATATAAATATGAATATTAAATCTGGTGAACGTCACAGATTAGCCGGACATAATGGTTCCGGTAAATCAACATTGGTAAACACCATAGCTGGCAACCCATTATACAAAATAGACAAAGGTAAAATTATTTTTAACGGCAACGACATAACAAATGAAAATGCAACAAATCGTGCTTTACAAGGAATCTTTCTGGGGGCACAAAATGTTCCAGAAATACCAGGTTTAACATTGTTAAGTTTTCTAAAACATTCAATGATTGCCCACACCCATTATAATACAGGCAAAAATTTATCTATGGGTGAATTTTTAGAAAAACTTGAATCCGCACGTGAACAATTAAACATCCCCCAAGATTGGTTAAATCGTTCTGTAAACGTTGGTTTTTCCGGTGGCGAACGCAAGCGTATTATGTTACTGAGATTGATTTTGACTCAACCAAAACTTGCTATCTTAGATGAACCAGATTCTGGTGCAGACAAAGATGTTCAAAAACAAATTGCGGACACAATAAACAATATGCCAAAAACAACATTTTTGTTTATATCTCACCAAGATAATTTTACTAATAATGTTAAAATAACAAAAACAACTACTTTGGATAATGGGAAAATTGTGATACAATAACAACATTGAAAGAAAGGATGCTATAATGATACAAAAAAATTCTAATTCAAAAACAAACCTTAGAACCTGGTTATTTAAAAGTCCTGTTCGATTCGCTTTATGGATGTTAATCACTGGTGCAATACTGGTTGGTATAACATATATTCCAACAATAATGAACCTTGCTCACCTTGATACAATCACTATGATTGCTACTATGGTTATTTTTTGGTTTGCGGTTATGGATTTAATAAAACATTTACCAAATCATAAAATGTACCACGATGATTTTGTTGCTGTTATAAATGGCTACAAAATTACATCTTTGATTTTATTTGCAGCATGGTTAACAATAACCAAACACACTGATATGGGGGTCATAACATCACCTGTGATGACAAACGTTCCTCAATCTACCGTATCCCCATGGTTTACATACAGCATGAAAATTCTTTGGTATATGACTGGTGTATATTTACTGGGATTGTGGATATCAAACATTTATGTAAAATTCAAACGTGCTGTGGCGATGGGTTTTTCAAAATGGAAAATTGTTTTAACAATGCCATTTTGTTTCATGCTGACATGGATGCCAGGTTATATAACCGCAGACACAAAACAACAAACATATTTGAATATTAAATCAAAATGGTATGCAAGATTTAACAAATGGGTTTTAGCAAATCAAAATAACACGTTATTTACGTTCTTGGTATTGTTCGTATTTGCACAAATGTTATTTTCAAAACACATAGAATCATCTGTGTTCACTTTATTCTTGTTTGCTATTTATATGTTTTGGAAATCAATCGTTCAAAAGAATTTTTCAAAACAAATGAACAATTGGTATATTTGGACAGGTATTATTATGAACATCGTAATGTCTGTAATGTTCATCAGATTATTACTTGTGTTTATGAAAATGGTTATCAGATAATAAACAACTTTAACAACAGGGAAACATCATGCACGGATTTATAACATTACTAGCTTTGATATTTTGTCTGTGGATTGGACGTCCGTTATTTATTCCAATCTTGTTTGCTGCATTTGTATGGTATCTACTAAATGCTATTGCTTCTTATTACAGACGAATAATGCCATGTTATAAATCCGATGAAAAATCGTGTGAACTTCATCCTAGGATTTACACTTGGTTATCAAATATATTGGCATTTGCGACAATTGGTGGAATTATATTTTTGTTTGCAACGCAAATAAAACCTATGTTTTGGGAACTATACAGTGCGACACCCGTTTTGCAACAAAAACTGTTAGAATTCAGCAAATACATTTCAACAAAAATTGGAATTGGTTTGGATTTAAATTTAATACCTAACCTGCCCCATATTGCTACATATATCGCATCCTCTTTGGCCGGTATTGCAACATCAACCGGTATGGTCATCATATATTTGATATTCATGTTCATAGAACAAAATTCTTTTGGGAAAAAAATAGATTCTTTACCAGTTCAAAAAATCAAAGCTAAAAAATTACACTACATTTTGAACAGCATTGATGAACACATGAAAAAATATTTATTTATAAAAACGTTTATTTCTGCTGCAACTGGTATATTTGCTTACATAGCTTTAAAAATAATAGGCTTGGAATTTGCCAGTGTTTGGGCATTTATGATTTTCATATTAAATTATATTCCAACGTTGGGGTCTATTTTGGCTTGTGCCATGCCAATCGCATATGCTTTCATCAGCGGTGACACATGGCATTTACCAGTATTCACAGCGATTGCTTTGGTTGCCACAGAAACAATATTCGGTAATATTTTAGATCCAAAACTGACAGGTAAAACTTTAAATATTTCAACTTTGGCTATACTTATCAATTTGGTATTTTGGGGTATGATTTGGGGAATCGCAGGAATGTTTTTCAGTGTTCCAATTTTGGCGGGCATATATATTACAACCGCACAATTCAAATCAACACGTTGGATTGCAGTGTTGCTGTCTTCTGATGGGAATATTCCAGACGAAACCACAAATGACTAAAATCATTTGTTACAAAATTAAATAATGTATTTTACATAAAACATAACAAAAAAACTGATGAAATCAGTTTTTTTGTTTTATTATCTTGATAAATCCCGTGATTTATTGATACGAGTTAAACGTTTTTCTTGCCAATATTTTATCACAATAGCCCTTAACACCATCGCTTTAATCTCACCTTGTGGTGCAAGAACTAACACAGTGTCGCCACTAATGTCCTTTGCTTCTGGATTTGCACCACTTTCAATAAGTAGTTTTGCCACTTTTTTATTTCCAGCATATACCGCACACATCAATGCTGTAAAACCATATTTATTACCTGTTACATCAATATTTTCACAGGAATCGATAACCTGTTGCATTCTTTTTGTTGTTTTTGCATCACAAATCGCAAAATAAAAATCATGATAATTTTTATAATGTTTTGTCTGTTTCAGTTTTCAACCTTATTTGTATGACCGATTATAATAAAATATTTATCTATGCTTGTGTTGGTCTTTTCAACATTGCAATCGCATTTTCTAAAATAATTCTGGCTGATACAGAATCCAGTTCTGGTTTCTTTTTAACCCAAGATTTTTGTCCCATCTCTTGTTCAGCCATAGCACTGGTTAAATTTTCTTCTATAAATATCACTGGCAAATCTGTTTGTTCAGACAATTTATCTGCAAATGCCCTGACCTGAACAGTTGTTTCTGAATCTGAACCATCAACATGCAAAGGCAAACCAATCACAATACCGACTGGCTTTTCTTCATCAATCAGCTGCATAATCGCTTTGACCAAATCTTGTTGATTTTTGATATTTATTTGCGGTCTTTCAAAAACAAAAGTGTGTTTTTCATCTGATACAGCAACACCACACCGTCTGGCACCCCAATCCAGTCCTAAAATACGACCAATTCGTGGAAAATCCTTGTAATCTGATAAAATCATGTTATAATCCTTTGGCTGTAAAAATAATAGGATTTCAAATGGCATTTAGCAAGCAACAATTACATAAATTTGCAGATTTAATCAAAATTGATGTATCTGATGAACAATTAAACAAAATGAACATAGATTCTGTTGTAGAATGGATTGATAAATTACAACAAATTGATACAACTGGTGTTCAACCTATGTTGAATCCAGCTGAACACAAATTACCTTTACGTGAAGATGTGGTGACCGAACCAAATATGCGTAATGAAATATTGGCAAACGACCCAGATACAACTGGTGTATCACGTGGATATTTTGCGGTGCCAAAGGTTATGGACGGCGATTAAAATACAAGGGGAACAATTATGATAGATTTAACTATAAAACAGGCATTAGCGAAATTAAAAGACCGTTCCATTTCTGCTGTAGAATTGACACAGGCATATCTGGCACGTATTGAAAAATTTGGCAAACAATTAAATTGTTATATAACAACCACACCTGAACGTGCATTAAGTGATGCTGCTAAATCAGATGAAAGATATGCAAATGGCAATCAATTAAAATTAGACGGTATGCCTATTGCGATGAAAGATTTATTTGCCACACGTGGAATCAGAACAACAGCTGCTTCACGTATGCTAGAAAATTTTGTTCCACAATACGAATCTACTGTTTCACAAAATTTCATTAACGCAGGAACTGTGTTATTGGGTAAATCAAATCTTGATGAATTTGCAATGGGAACTTTCAGTAAAACCAGTTTTTTTGGTGCACCAGTAAATCCATGGCATTTTGAACAACGTTTAACCGCAGGTGGTTCATCTGGTGGTTCAACAAGTGCTGTCGCATCAGGCCTTGCAATCGGTGCAACAGGAACCGACACAGGTGGTTCTATCCGTTTTCCATGTGCAATCACAGGATTGGTCGGTATGAAACCAACATACGGATTATCTTCCAGATGGGGTTGTATTGCTTTTGCATCAAGCCTTGACACCCCCGGTCCAATTGCAAGAACAGTAGAAGACACAGCTTTGTTGTTATCTGTTATGGCTGGACATGATGTTAAAGATTCTACCAGCAGCCCAAATGCAAAATTTGATACAGACGGTAATTTACAACCTATTTTGGGTGATGGCAAAAAATTACGTGTTGGTGTTATCAAAGAATTTAATTCTGTCAAAATATCAGAAGATATGAAAAATTTATTTGAAAAACGTATTGCAGATTTAAAATCCATGGGTGCAGAAATTATAGAAGTTTCTATTCCAAACATATTAAACGCATTGGCAGCATATTATATTATAGCACCAGCAGAAGCTTCTTCTAATCTTGCACGTTATGATGGCATGCGTTACGGTTTACGTGTAGAAGGTGCAGATTTGAACGACACATACAAAAAGACACGTGCAGCTGGTTTTGGCGAAGAAGTCAAACGTCGTTTATTAATCGGCACAGCTGTATTGTCCAGCGAATCTTATGATGTATATTTTATGCAGGCAGCACGTGTTCGCCGTATGATTGCAGACAGTTTTAACAAAGCATTTGAACAATGTGATTTGATTGTATGCCCATCCAGCAGTGGCCCTGCTCTGCCTTTGGATTCAGATTTGACCCCACTGGAATATTATGCTTTGGATTTATTCACTGTGGCTATGAATTTGGCGGGGGTGCCTGCTGTGTCCGTTCCATGTGGTCTAACACAAACCGGCTTACCATTGGGTATGCAAGTTGTTGGTCCACGTTTTGCAGATATGCAGGTATTACAACTGGCTAAACACATTGAAGATGCATCTGCATTCGATAATCGCCCAACCAAAATAATGGGAAATTAAGGGGTAAAAAAATGGTGGCTAGAAGTAGAATCGAACTACTGACACAGGGATTTTCAGTCCCTTGCTCTACCAACTGAGCTATCTAGCCAACG
>CAJONJ010000043.1 GCA_905236005.1 uncultured Alphaproteobacteria bacterium | reverse complement strand
GTGGCTCTGATCGGAATCGAACCGATACTCCTTTCAGAACTTGATTTTGAGTCAAGCGCGTCTACCAGTTCCGCCACAGAGCCAGAAGCGATAACAACCTTATTTAGATTTTGCGGCTGCTTTTTTTGCTTCAACTTTTTTTACCAAACGAGCACTGCGAGTTGGTTTGTGAACTGGCTTTTTCGCAGTTTTGACCGCTTTGCCATTTTTCTTTTCAATAGCTTTTTTAATAGCAGCCATTTCGTCTGTTAAACGTGATATTGGTTTTGACATTACATATGCATCTAATCCGCCATGTTTTGTTAATGTCCGCAATCCAGCAGTAGAAATACGCAAACTGAAATCACGACCCAAAATATCGCTGTGAAATGATAATTTTTGCAAATTTGGCAAGAAAGTCCGTTTAGTACGATGTTTTGATTTTGGTACATTCATACCAACAGTTGTTTTCTTTCCAGTTACTTTACATATACGTGGCATATTTAAATCCTTTAATTACTGGGCAATAATTTATAACATAATTTATAAAAAGTCAAGTAAAGATTTTATTTTTTATTTGTCGTGTTCGTTAAATCAATTTTTGTTTGACAACAGAATATATCTGATACAATCAGTAATACTGATTCCTATTAAAAGGACGATTATTATGAAAACACATAACATGAAACTGAAACAACCATACTTTGATTTGGTAAATTCTGGTTTGAAAACCATTGAATTACGTCTTTATGACGAAAAAAGACAACAAATCACCCCAGGTGATACCATCATATTTCAAAATGGTGACAGTTTTACACAGGTCAGGGTTAAAGGGCTTGTCAGGGCTGAAAATTTTGAATCTTTGTTGGATATTGTTGATGTGAAATGTACAGGTTTAAACACCAAAGAATCCGCAGTAAATACAATGAAACAGTTTTTTAGTGAATCAGCACAAAGACAATTTGGGGTTGTGGGAATTATTATAGAAAAAAGATAATCAGACATGATACAGTATGTGACAAGTTACGAATACAACGTCAAACATGATGTATATTACAAACAAATCATGTCGTTTGCAGAAATAATAGCCAGTAATTATCCTGATTATACAAATTGGTTGAATAATAAATTTTTTTATGAATTAAAAAGTGGTCAAATGCAGCGGGGGTATGTGTTTGCGTTGGATAATAAAGTGTTATCTGGTATGGCTTTGTTAAAGAAAGATACATCAGAGAAAAAAATTTGTTGTCTGTTTGTTAAACCAGAATACAGAAAACAAGGCATAGCAACAAATTTAATAAAACAAAGCATCATATTATTACAAACAAATAAACCGTTGGTGACAATATCAGAACCAAACCTTGCTATGTTTTTACCGTTGTTTAAAAACTTTGGTTTTCGGATAACAGAAATAAAAAACGGCATCTACAAGCAAGGTATAAAAGAATATTATTTTAATTCTAAATAAATCTATATTGTTCTGTGTTTTTGTGACAATAAATCAGCCACAAATTTTACTGGACTGAATGTGGTGTCTGGAACCGCAACAAAAATCGTGTTCCAGTCTGCCATTGCACCATTCCATAGCCCTGGTCTTTCCATGGCACGCAAAGGTGTTCCACCACTGGATTTTTCAGAAATAAATCCTGTGTTTTTATCAATATATTGTGTTAAATCAAACTTTTTTCCTTGAAAATTACGAATTCCACAAACCAAATCTACCGGATTAAAATATTCTGATTTATTCATAATATCTTTTGATTCAGGTGCGATTTGGCTGGATTCTACAATCTGTAAACTGGTTGTGCCATTTGAATTGCGAACCCAGAAAGGACCACCGCCAGGTGCACCAGTATTTTTTACCATACCGCATACACGAATAGGGCGATTTAAGATTTTTCTGTATTCTTCAACAGACAATTTGTTTGGCAATTTGATTCCCAATTTATTTGTTATAAAATTATGCAAATTTTCAATATCTGCATTGCCAGCATCAATCTGATGAATTAAATCAAAAACCTGTTTTTGTGTAAATATTAAAATTCCCGCCAAAACTTTTTTGTATCTGACAGTATCTTTACGCAAATTATCAGTTGTAACATTATCTATGTTTTTGATGAAAATTACATCTGCATCTATGTTATTCAAATTTTCAATCAAAGCACCATGTCCCGCAGGTCTGAACAACAAAGAATCCCCATTGCCACGAAATACAGTGTTATCCATATTTACAGCGATAGTATCAGTGGATGGTTTTTGTTCTGACATTTCAATGTTGTATTTCACATTGTATTTTGCTTCGTTTCTTGGTATGGCACGATGAAACATTGCATCAAATAAAAATTTGTATTCAGGCGAAACAGTGAAATGCAGATTTACTTGATTACCAGATGCGGCATATTGTGCACCTTCTACCATGTGTTCTTCAATTGGTGTTCTGATATCTTTTTCGTTGTATTTATGAAAAGGTATTAAACCTTTGGGCATTCCAGCATAATTTAATCCCAAAGAAGATGTGATGTATCTGGCGATTGTTCCGTTATCTGCGTGTTTTGGTAAAACTATTTGTAAATCGTTCCAGAACGCAAATTTATCCAAATTATCTATAACTTCCTGAGCCGCAGGGCTAATTTGATTAGAAACAAAAACAGCACTTAAATCTTTAAACATTCTGGATGCTGCCCCAGATGCAGGAACAAATTTAACAATTTTATGTGTCTCGGCATATTTGCTGTATTGTGATGCCAGATAATCATAAACTTTGTCATCAGCACTAAAAACACCGTCGTTACTGGTTGCTGGTTTATCAATATCTATGAACGGAAAGCCACGTTTAAAATCTTCAATTTGTTGATTAACCGCTTCAACAGTCAATCCATGTTCTGTGATTTGTGCTATGTCTTTATTTGAAAAATTCATAATTAAAACCTTTGTTTCTTATTTTCTTAGTATAGCAAAAATATTTAATTTGCAACGGATTTTTATTACAAATATATTTTTTGGGTTTATTGTCCGATGGCTTGAATTTACAAAAAGTATGACTATATATCTTGCATAAGAAAAAATAAACCAAAAGGATACATTATGAATCCAGAAGAAATGCAAGAAACGCCAGAGCAAGCAATTGCTAAATATACAACAGATTTTACCAAATTGGCGGCGGACGGCAAATTGGATCCTGTGATTGGACGTGAAGAAGAAATTCGCAGAACAATTCAGGTGTTGTCACGCCGAACCAAAAATAATCCTGTGTTAATTGGTAATCCTGGGGTTGGTAAAACTGCTATTGTAGAAGGTTTGGCACAACGTATTATATCAGGTGATATGCCAGAAAATTTATTGAATAAAAAATTGTTGTCTTTGGACATGGGGGCTTTGATGGCGGGTGCCATGTTTCGTGGACAATTTGAAGCACGTTTCAAAGCTATTTTAAAAGCAGTCAAAGATGCAAACGGTACAATTATTTTATTCATAGATGAATTACATACATTGGTTGGTGCCGGCAAAGGCGAAGGTTCTATGGATGCAGGCAATTTGATAAAACCTATGTTGGCACGTGGTGAATTACATTGCGTTGGTGCAACTACATTAGATGAATACCGTCAATACATTGAAAAAGATCCTGCGTTGGCACGTCGTTTTCAACCTGTTTACGTAGATGAACCAACAGTAGAAGATACAATTTCTATATTGCGTGGATTAAAAGATAAATACGAAGGACATCATGGTGTTCGTATTGCAGATGCTGCTTTGGTTGCTGCTGTTAAATTGTCTAATCGTTATATCACAGACAGATTTTTACCAGATAAAGCAATTGATTTGATTGATGAAGCAGCTGCACGTGTTCGTATTGAAATTGCATCTAAACCTGAAAAACTGGACGAATTAGACAGACATTTAATGCAATTAAAAATTGAACAACAAGCATTAAAGAAAGAAAAAGATGAAGAATCTAAAAAGCGTTTATCTGATTTGGAAAAATTGATTGCAAAAATGCAGGTTGAATCCGATGAA
The DNA here is from genome assembly GCA_905236005.1 of uncultured Alphaproteobacteria bacterium. Classification (GTDB taxonomy): domain Bacteria; phylum Pseudomonadota; class Alphaproteobacteria; order Rs-D84; family Rs-D84; genus Enterousia. The sequence goes on along the minus strand of CAJONJ010000043.1, from coordinate 1,323 downwards.
ATGACTGCAAAATGGCAAGACGAACAAAAGAAAATGCGTGGTTTGTCTGATGCGATGGCAGCATTGGATGCAGCTCGTGCAGAGGTTGCAATTGCTATGCGTAACGGTGATTATGAAAAAGCATCTGCGTTGCAATATGGTAAAATTCCAGAATTAGAAGAACAAATCAAAAAACAAAATACTGAATCCAAAGAATATAAAACAGTATTGCCAGAACATATTGCAGCAGTTGTCAGCAAATGGACTGGGGTTCCTGCTGACAGATTAAGCATAGAAGAACAGTCTAAATTGTTAAACATAGAAGACGAATTACGTAAACGTGTTGTTGGCCAAGATAATGCTTTGTCTGTGGTTGCACGTGCAATTCGTCGTTCACGTGCTGGTTTGTCAGACCCACGCAGACCATCAGGCAGTTTTATGTTCTTGGGGCCCACAGGTGTTGGAAAAACAGAGGTTGCCAAAGCACTGGCAGAATATCTGTTTAATGATGATACTGCGATGACACGAATTGATATGTCAGAATATATGGAACCACATTCTGTGGCACGTTTGATTGGTGCACCTCCGGGATATGTAGGATACGAAGCAGGAGGTGAATTGACTGAATCTGTTCGTCGTCGTCCATACCAAGTGTTGTTGTTTGATGAAATTGAAAAAGCACACCCAGATGTCTTTAACGTGTTCTTGCAGATTCTGGATGATGGACGTTTGACAGACGGTCAGGGTCGTGTTGTGAATTTCACAAATACAATCATAATAATGACCAGCAATTTGCCAGACATGGAATCTGTGAAAAAACATTTCAGACCTGAATTCATTAACCGAATTGATGAAATAGTTTTCTTTAATCAATTGGGTAAAAATGTTATGGCAGATATTGTGAAAATTCAGTTACGTAATTTAGAAAAACGTTTATCTGAACGTCAAATATCTTTACATGTCTCAGACAAAGCAATAAATTGGCTGGGGGATAATGGATATGATGCAGTGTTTGGTGCACGTCCATTAAAACGTCTGATTACTAACGCAGTTGAAGATAAAATCGCAGATTTGATTTTATCAGGTGCAATTGGCGAAGGTTCAACTGTTACAGTGGATGTTCATGGCAAAGAATTGTTGATAGAATAATAAATAACAGCATAAACCAAAAAAACATCGGCACATGTCGGTGTTTTTTTGTAATTTTCATTTGACATTGTTGAAAAAAATATATAAAATATGCTGACTTTAAACAAAAAAGTGCAAAGTTTATGGGGTTGTAGCTCAGTTGGTAGAGCACCTGCTTTGCAAGCAGGGGGTCGTCAGTTCGAGTCTGATCAGCTC
>CAJONJ010000042.1 GCA_905236005.1 uncultured Alphaproteobacteria bacterium | reverse complement strand
GTCACAATCTTTTTTGGATTTGTGCGCCCAGTGATTTATTTTACGTTCACCACATTTTGCTATACATTGTGCGCCACAAACCGGACAGATTCCCTTTATCCCAGGCAACGCTTCTTGTCTAATATCATCAACTATTGCAAATTTCATTGTTTCTTCTGCGATGTTTCGTAGTTAAAAAGTTCGATTGCATCTTTTATCGCTTTGGCGCGTTCTTCTGGTAATACATAGATTCTGTTAGCAATTTTTGTTAACACCTTGGCAATAGATTCACATTTTAGTAAATATTCTGCATCAGTCATTATTCGGTCCTTTTGTCGTAAAAATAGCAAAAATATCCGATAAAAGCAACATTTTTGAACAAACAACTGGAATAAATACGGACAAATAATACAATCTTAAAAGGATTGTCTATGAAATGCTCTCTTGTGATATTTTGCTGTCTGTTGATTTTTATTGCATCACAAACCATTCCGAATGGCAGCAACATGGAAACAACACATGTTTACCGCACCAAATTGATGCCAGAGCGCCAATACTGTGCCGTAATTAAAAAAGCACAAATTGACAACACATTATATGATCGATTAGCTTGGAAACAAAAAAATAGTTATTTTCTATAAACAGAGATAAGTAACAAGCCATTAAAAAATAGGGTATTTTCTGTTCAATGTTTGTAAAATTTTTCCGCTTATCATCATGGCAAATTTTATTTTCTTCAAAGAAACACTTATACGGCATATCCTTTTCCATTTTATGAATTATGTCAAATTTTGCTTTATTTAAACATTTTGATGATTTTATTGATTGGACCCATAAATAATTTACCAGCATTCCAAATAGAAGGATTGCCGAACTTTCTAACAAAACATTTGAACCAATAAGTGCCGCATTTAGGGTTACGTAGAACGTGTTAATTTTTGCACGCATTTCCGTAACCCTAAAAGAGCTATCAACAAACATTTTATAGATTTCTAATTTTCTATCGTTTGGCATTTTATGCTGCCTCTTTAATCGCATCAATAATAGAAGCCGTATTCCAGCCAACAATTATATCCGCATTATCTTTAACATATGCAGAAGTTCTTTCACTTCCCCATGGTTCTATCGCGATAATTTTCTTTTGAAGTCTTTTTGCTATGGCAATTTCTTTGTTTATCCATTTACTGTAAGTAGCATACACACCAGCTAAAATTATCACTGCACTGGCCATTACAATTTGGTTTTCTATGGCCTCTGCTAATTTTTCGGCATTTGGTGCATTATGAATCGGATCATCCTTTGGTACAGAGTAATTTTTATATTCAAAATCGCGATCGCTATCTAATAATTCAATCAACCTGTCATAAGCATCGCTGTATGACCATGAATGACTGATAAATAAATTGTGTATCTTGTTTTGCATTTTATGCTCCTTTCTTTTTGATATACATAAATGTATTAACATATTTTTTTATAATGTCAAACACTTTCTATACTTTTTTAGAAAAAATCATATTATTTCTATTGTTTTTTGTAAAAAAACTGATATAATTGACTCTGAGAAGGGATAAAATATGAATTTAAAAGAACAAATTTTGCTATTTTTTAAACAACATTCTGATCGTGATTTTACCCTATCACAAACGATTGATAAATTGCAACTTGATCCAAAAAAATGCACATCTGTTGTTTTATACCATTTAAGAAGACTTGTAAATTCTGGTCAACTAAGGAAAACCGAAAACAAAACATATAAATTTATAAATGATACCGAATGCGACACGGTTAATATTTTGTACATTGGCGATGCTCGTGCCGGTTCAAATGATAGTTTTATTGATGAAGAGAATGGTTTGACTACTATTCCTGTAAAAGCATCTTTAATAAACTACGATCCGAAAGATTTGATGCTGGTTTCGGTCAAAGGCGACTCTATGGAACCAGGGTTACCTAATGGTTCACTACTTTTGTTTAAAAAAATTCCAGAAGGTATTATTCCAAATGACGACAGAATCATTTTCTGCAGATATAATTCCGGATTTAAAATCAAACGGTTTAAACATCTTAACGATAATTTTGCGGCACTGGTATCAGACAACAAACGATATGCACCTTTGATTATAGATGAGAACACCGATTTTTCCCCGAAAGGCGAACTTATTTCAATTATACAATAACAACAGTTTACTTTCTAACCACATTTGTAACTGATGTATAGTATGTATCATTTTCGCCGCGTATGCGTCTAACAACGTAATCTACATCAAAGTACTGGTATGTGCCGTCTTTTTCATTGTATTTGGTTACAAGTTTAGCAGAACATGCACGACGTTGC
>CAJONJ010000041.1 GCA_905236005.1 uncultured Alphaproteobacteria bacterium | reverse complement strand
TTTAACCGATTTACCAGCATACGTGCAACGCATAGTTTGTATGTATGCTTCCATATCTGCATCTGCTGCTGCATCAGCCTGTTTTTCTGCTATACCCTGTGCCAATTGCATTGCACCTATACCCATAGTGGCTTGTGAGAACATTTCTAGGTTTTTATTTCCTTCCGATTGTTCTTTGGCTTTCGCTTCATCATAAGCCGACTGACTTAAATCAGTCACTCGTTTAGATAATTCAGAAAATCTTTTATAAAATTGTTGACGTTCCTTAGAAGCCTTTTCGCTGTTCCATCTTAATTCTTCCATAGCTGCCTTTATATCTGACATTTCTTTTACACCTTGTTCATCAACAATCTTTTCTTTTTCTTCTTCTGTTGGTTCACTTGGCTGTTGTCCGCCAGATTGTGCTGGTTGTTCAGCGACAACTGGCTGTTGTTCGGCTGGTTGTGCTGCATTTTGTTCACCAGATGATCGGGCAGGGGACTGTGCCTCAGATTGCGGAGCTTCTGCAGCTGCAACTGGTGCACCATTTTCATCCGCAACACAAACAGCTATGTGTCCCAACAAACAGCACACACAGCACAAAAAGCCCATAAAACGATATATTTTATGAAACATTTTCTCCTATTATCATCATGCTACTAAAAACTCAGACTTCTAATCAAGTGTTTTTTTGACTGGACATTTATATAATAACACTATAAAATCAAAGGCATATTTGCGGGCATGGTATAATGGCAGAACGAAAGCTTCCCAAGCTTTAGACGAGGGTTCGATTCCCTTTGCCCGCACCATAAAATTAACCGGCATCAAGCCGGTTTAATTTTTGGATTGCGGCATTGGAAGAGAACCCGACAAGAGGGTTTGAAAACAAGTAGATTTTACAAACCAAAGTGTAGCAAAATCGTTACGGTTTGCACGCAGGCATTTATGCCGAGTGATTCCCTTTGCCCGCACCATAAAATTAACCGGCACTAAGCCGGTTTAATTTATTTAGTTTTTTCTGGTTTCTTCTTTGCAGAATTCTGCTGTGCTTTATATTCTTTGATGATATCTAATGCCTTTTCAAAACTTGTTTGTTCTGCTTCGTCCATGCATGCTTTGGCATCACGATTTTGATTGTATTTTTGAACATAATCCACAGCACATTCATATTCTTTAAAAGTAACCATTTTTTCTCCTTTTATCTTTGTCTGCCGTATTGCAGTTTTAAAGCTTTAATCTTTTTTTCTAAACTGCGTAAAATACTTTTTGGTGGAACCGATTTTCTGTTTTCTAATTGCCCCAACATGTTATATAATGTTAACATAATATCCCGTGGCAGTCCAGGAGTTGTTGTTATCAACATATTAATTTGTGCTGCTAAATCGTCTGCCCATTCTCTTTCACGAGTAAACAATTTATCGTTTATAAAATCACTGTGTAGTTTTCGTTTTTCGTTCATGCACAGCTCCTTTGCTTATAGCTATTGTTTTGTTGGTATTTGCAATAATTGTTCTGGATAAATTAAATCTGGATTTTTAATACTGTTACGTTCAGCAATCATCGTAAATAAAACACCACGACGCAGGAAATTACGTGCAATTATCCACAAACAATCACCACGACGAACTGTGTAAAAAGTGTTTGTATCATCTGTCATAGCAGGCATAACAAATTCGTGTTCTATGTTTGCGATTGTTGTTCCTTCACCATCATGTAAACGAACATTTATTTTATAATTTTCGCCTGGTTTTAAATCACCAACATCTGCACCTAAACCAAAATTCTTGTAATCTGAAACACGTGCAAAACCCAAATATTTATCATTCAAAGTTAAAGACACACGTAATCTTGGCAAAGCTTTACCGGTAACAATCAAACGACCTGTATCCAAATAATCTATCTTAGACACAACCAAATCACCTTCTTCTAATTTTGGTGCTTGCATAACTTTGCTGCCATTTTGTGTCATCAACAAAGATACAGAATTTTTATAACCACGTTCAGAAACATAAACAAATACAGAATCTTTTGATTTAATATTTTTGTCTGCATCTACCAAAGAAATCACATAATTACCAGGTTTTAATGCAACAACAGGTGCATACACAAATTCACCATCTTGGTTAGTATGTTCTGTGGCTACTATTTTTTTGTTTATAATAATTGAAATATTTGATTCCGCAACATTACGACCTGCAATCACCATATTTCCAGATTGTTCAATTCTGACCAAATCAAAAGTCGGTTCAGACACAGGTTGTTTAACTGTATTCACAACAGGTTCTGGAACCTTTGGGGCAATCACTTTAACAGGTGTATTAATTCTGAATAACATAATAAACACAGCCAACAAAATCACCAGCAAAGCACACACAATCGGGAACCAATATGCACGCAAAACAGATTTGTTTTTGCGTTCTGAGGATTCCGTTTTAACAACAACAGTTGTTGTTTCTTTTTTCGGTTCTTCATGATGAAACACATTAAACCTTTTTAAAAATTTACGAGTAAATGAACGACGATTTTCCAGCCAAGACTGTTGTCTGTCCACAGCATCATTTATCAATTCATCAGTTGAACGTTTTGTTTTTCCAATATTAGTTGCAGCCATATTTTCCACCTTGATTAGTTATTTGACAAAAGTATTACAAATATTATTTATTTGTCAAGATAATTATGGTATAATGTACCCATAAACAAACAGGAGAAACACAGTGAAAAAAAAGAAAATAGGTATAATCACAACCGGTGGCGATTGTTCTGGTTTAAATACAATTATTCAAAGAATAACAGATGGATGCAATTTACGTAAATGGCAATTGATTGGTATCAAAGACGGAACTGACGGTTTATATGCATCACCAACTCAAACAATTGATATGAATAATGAAGCCTTTCAATTTGCAGACAGCCATCTGGCAGGCAGTATTTTATCCAACGGACGTACAGACACCACAAATTTTATAACATCTGCTCGTGCTGGCAAATTAGCACAATTTAATAACAAATTAAAAAAATCTTTGTACGATTTAGATTTGGATGCCTTGGTATTAGTTGGCGGTAACGGCAGTTTATCTTTGGCACATACTTATCGTGAAATTTACAGCGGATTATCTTTGGTATGTATTCCCAAAACTATTGATATGGATATTCCAAAAACAGAAAAAACAATTGGATTTGATACTGCGGTTCAACAACTGGTTTCTTATTGTGACCAATTATTATTAACAGCACGCAGTCATCATCGTTGGTTTGTTGTGCAAACTATGGGACGTGATTGTGGACAATTAGCTTTGCATGCAGGTGTTGCAATTGCAGCAGATGCAATTTTAATCCCAGAAATCAAATTTGATGTTGATAATTTGGTTAAACATATTAAATCATCAAAACGTGATTATGGTATTATTTTGGTTAGTGAGGGTATTTCAATTCGTGGTCATTCTGGTAAACCAGCGGATATGATTGCACGCAAATTAAATGCTGCAAATATTCCGAACAGAACAGCTTTTCCAGAACATATTCAAAGGGCAGGCGACACAGTTGCAACTGACAGAATACTGGCAGCAGGATTTGTAGATTGTGCGTTTAAAGCGATTGAAAACAATGAAACTTACGTTATGACAACATTTGAAAACGGTGAATTTAAAACAATATCACTGGACGAATTTTTCAAAGCTGGTAAATTCCAAAAAGACCCAAATATACCTGGTGCTATAACATCAAATGCATATGTAGAACCAGATAATATTTTATTGCAAATCGCAACCGATATGGGAATATATATGGGTGAGAAAAAGAGATAAAAAAACCGGTCAAACGACCGGTTTTTTTAAATTATTTCTTTTTATTTTTCTTTACTTCAGGTTGTTTTTCAACAGCAAATTGCTTGCTGATTGTAATATTTGTTTTTGTCGTGATTAAAATAAACAGACCTATACAACCCATAACAAAAATCAAAGCAGAAACTGCGAAACCTAACCAAACAGGACTTCCCATAACATCAAATGCTTTGGTAAATGCTACACTTAATCCAAACACCCCCAAAAGTGTCAAAACAAAAAACAATAACCCTGTTGTTATTCTTAACATATCTCTCTCCTTTTTTTTACTGCACATGAATTATATCATAAAAAAAACACCGCCCACAAGGGCGATGTTTCTAGATTTACAGAACAACAATTATTTCTTTTCAGAAAAATCTGCATCTGTTGTTTTGTTATCACCAGATTCAGAATTATTTTCTGATGCTTGTTGTTGCTGTTGGGCTTCTTGGGCAGCTTTATAAACCGCTTCACCCAATTTCATAGCTTTTTCAGATAATGCATCTGTTTTTGCTTTCAAAGATTCAGCAGTTGCATCAGCCTTTGCCAATTCATCAGACAATTCTTGTTTTGCCTTTTCAATTGCTTCACGTTCGTCGCTACTGATTTTATCGCCGTGTTCTTTCAGTGATTTTTCAATACTGAATATTGCGGTTTCAGCAGTATTTTTAGCTTCTGCTAATGCTTTTTTCTTTTTATCTGATTCTGCATTTGCAGCGGCTTCTTTGACCATACGATCAATTTCGTCTTCGCTTAAACCACCATCAGATTTAATAGAAATTGCTTGTTCTTTGCCTGTACCTTTATCTTTTGCAGACACATGCACAATACCGTTCGCATCAATATCAAAAGATACTTCTATTTGTGGCATACCACGTGGGGCAGGTGCAATACCTTCTAAATTAAATTGACCCAACAATTTATTATCAGCAGCCATATCACGTTCACCCTGAAACACACGGATTGTCACAGCAGATTGATTATCTTCTGCTGTACTGAATATCTGTGATTTTTTGGTTGGAATTGTTGTGTTTCTGTCAATCAAACGTGTAAAAACACCGCCCAAAGTTTCAATTCCCAAAGACAAAGGTGTTACATCTAATAACAAAACGTCTTTAACTTCGCCTTTTAATACACCACCTTGAATTGCGGCACCCAAAGCAACCACTTCATCAGGATTTACACCTTTGTGTGGTTCACGACCAAAGAATTCTTTTACAGTTTCAGCAACTTTTGGCATACGTGTTTGACCACCAACCAAAATAACTTCATTGATTTGAGATGTTGTCAAACCTGCATCTTTCAAAGCTTTCTTGCATGGTTCAATTGTTTTTTCAATCAAATCTGCAACCAAAGATTCCAATTTGGCACGTGTCAAAGTTATATTAAAGTGTTTTGGACCTGTGGAATCAGCTGTTAAATAAGGCAAATTGATATCAGTAGATGTCTTTGAAGACAATTCTATTTTTGCTTTTTCAGCTGCTTCTTTCAAACGTTGTAAAGCCAATTTATCGTTTGATAAATCAATACCCGTTTGTGTCTTGAATTCATCAATAAAATATTTCAACACACGTGCATCAAAATCAGCACCACCCAAAGCTGTATCACCGTTTGTAGATTTTACTTCAAATACACCATCTACAATTTCCAAAATAGATACATCAAATGTACCACCACCTAAATCGTATACAGCAATAACACCATCTTTGTTTTTATCCAAACCATACGCCAAAGCAGCAGCAGTCGGTTCATTTACAATACGCAAAACATTTAATCCTGCAATACGCCCAGCATCTTTTGTTGCCTGACGTTGAGAATCATTAAAATACGCAGGTACTGTAATAACCGCATCCGTTACAGTTTCACCTAAATAACTTTCTGCATCTTTCTTTAATTTAGATAAAATCATAGCAGAAATTTGAGAAGGGGCATATTTTTTACCATCAATTTCAACCCAAGCGTCACCATTATCGCCCGCGACAATTTTATATGGAACGCGTTTTTGAATCTCGCGAACTGCTTCACTGTCAAAACGCAATCCCATCAAACGTTTAATTTCATAAATAGTATTTTCTGGATTAGTTACTGCCTGATTCTTTGCGGTAATACCAACCAATTGTTCACCACCAGAAGTTATTGCAACAACAGATGGTGTTGTACGTTGTCCTTCTGAATTTTCAATTATTTTTGGGTCTGTTCCATCCATGAAAGCCATGGCGGAATTAGTTGTTCCTAAATCAATACCTAATACTTTTCCCATGTTTTTACTCCTTGTTAAAACATTTGTATGCTGTTGATATAGTTATCCAATAACGTATTTCAAGGGGTCATTTATATATTTTTATTCCCATTAAATAATTTGCCAAGCATAGGTCAGAAATTATGTATTTAATCATATAATCGTGTTGATTCAAGCCTGGATTTATAGTATAATATATGTATTCAAAGTAGGGGGATAACATGCGTCATAAATATATTAGTTTGGCCTTGGTATGCACATTGTCGGCATGCAGTTTTGGTGGCAAAAGTGATAACAGTTCTTTATTTAATATAGATTGGAATAATATTAACACAGAATTTAAACCCGGACAATTTGACGCAACACCAGATGCTGCACGCAAAGCTAATAAAAGCATTACACAAACAGCAACATTGCTTGATTATACAGATCGTGTAATTGATATTTATGACCAGGCAAATCAAGACGGAAACATGGATACAATGATTGAATATTTTGTGGTAGGCTGCAGTAGCAGTGGATGCCCTGATGATATCACAGCTGATTTAACAGCTGAGTTAATAAATAATGCTTTTGTTGATGCCAATGATGAAGCAAAAACAAGATTGGCAAATATGTCACCTGAAAAACAAAAGAAATTGGCCTATGCCGAATATGCATACCAACTATTACAATTTGCAAAAGAAGCACCAGACTCTATAAATGTATCTGAATTGGATACAGAGATGGATCTTAGTGGGTTTGCCATAACAACCATAATTAATTTAATAAATGCATATTATTATGTTGAAAGCAATGGAAAAATTACACAAAAACTGAATGCAACAGATTTAGTTGCTCCGGGTTTACCACACCCAACTTGGCGAGAATATGCTGATTTTATTAGTGATGTAGACTGGGATACTTTATTGAAAAGATATCATAATACCCAAAATGGCTTTTTGGGTGGGGTGTCCAGTGATATTGGTAGTGATTTTGCCACATTGTCAGACGGAAAAATCTTAGCTTTAGGAGACCATTTCGTTCGTATTGGCGACACCAATACATTTAAAGACAACTTTCATCCTAATATTAATATAGAAGCAACAGTGGAAATGGTGGGCAATAACAAATTTAAATATAATGATTTTGGAATTGCTACAGTAACAAAATTTGATGATGATGGCGAAACAATATTAAAACAAGAAAAACACCTCTTTTTTCATTCAGCTGGAAAATTAGACACCAGTATAGACAAAAGCATGTTACCAGCTGATTGGAATTTTAAAGGAACGGCAGTTGGTTTATATACAAAGAATGCTGGTGTCCCAATTCCAAGTTATTTAGAAATGCGAACAGACAATGCAACTCTTAACATTACCCTTGCGGAAGGAACAGTGCAATCAACATTGAAAATACCTTTTTCTGAATCAGGTTGGTATGATGTCACATACACATCTGGTAGTTTAGGCGAAAATTATATGTTTAATAATTACAAAGGAGCAGATGCAAACAGATTATTGAACGACACAGGTAATGGAGTGGTGGTTATGGATCCTGTGGATGGGGATATGGGAATCTCTGGTGATTATGCGTTTGACCAACCAAATGAAGTAATTGGTAATGTAAAATTTGAAAACGGACCAGAACAGTTTGAAGCAGGATATCTGTTAAGTCCAGACAAATAAAAAAAAACCGCCAAATTGGCGGTTTTAATTTGTTTAACAAAGATATTATTTCTTTGCTGGTGCAGCAGCAGCGGCAGGTGCAGCATTTGCAGCAGCAGCCTGAGCAGCAGCTTGTTTAGTATCTGCTTCTTCTGCCATTTTACCACCAATTATTGCAAAAGCCAATTCTGCTTGGTGTAATCCCAAAGAAACACCTTTTGGTAATACCAAATCGGAACCGTGAACAGATTCTCCGATATTCAAATTTGATAAATCAATTGTGATTTTTTCAGGGATATCTTGTACCAAACCAACCAATGCAACTTTACGCACAGCAAAATTCAATACACCACCCAATTTAATACCTTTGGAAGTATCAACATTTACAACCTCTACCGGCACAACCACATGCACAGGTTCTTTAACATTGATACGTTTAAAATCAACATGAACAACTTTATCAGACACTGGATGATATTGAATATCCATCAACATAGCATCTTCTTTGTTACCATTTGTTGTAATTTCAAACAATTTTGTCCGCAAAGACGGTTGTCCCAACAACATTTCAAATGCGTGTCCGTCTAATTCAATAGACACAGGTTCTTTCTTTTCGCCATAGATAACAGCAGGGATATTTTGGTTCTTGCGAACTGCACGTGCGGCCCCCTTGCCAGCAACTTTGCGAATTTCAGCATTTAATTTAATAGCCATTTTAAATCCTTTTTTGTTAATACACGACCTCCAAGGGTGTCGTGCAGGCCATATTATTTATCAAAAACATTGAAAAATCAAGTTTTTTCTGATTATTTCTTTCTTAAAACCAAAAATCTGGCACGACCATAGGTTTTATCTTTTAATATTTCCCAAGAATCGTCCATTTTTGGCTCTTGTTGACTTGCTTCAAATTCCCATATAACCATTGCACCAGACTTTGCAATTTTTGCCAGTTTTTTAATAAACACTAACCCTATACCAAACATAGCATACTGTGGATCAATAAAGATTAAATCGCTGTCTGGACCATACGTTTTTATTACTGATAATGCATCAACTTTTTCTAATTTTGCAGATCCTTGGACAGAATCAACATTCTTTTTAACAGTATCAATCATGATATCTGTAAAAATAACTTTTGCATTGTTATATCGTGATAAACATTCCAAACCAAACGCACCAGAACCAGCAAACGCATCCCACACAGTAAATGGTTTTGCTGTATCAAGTGGCAAATCCAGAATCATATTAAACAATGCACCACGTGCTAGATTTTGCGTTGGACGAGCATCCACCGGCAACGATAATTTTTTACCACGATATTTTCCAGAAATAATTTGCAAATTTGATTTCATAATATAAAGTATAAAATATGAACTTTATGAATCAAGCATTTATTTTAGCAAATAAAGCATTGGAACATGATGATGTACCAATCGGTGCAGTAATTGTCAAAAACGGCAAAATTATTGCACGGGGCGAAAACAGAGTGCAAAAATCTAAAAATCCAACTTTGCATGCAGAAATAGTAGTAATAAATCGTGCCTGTAAAAAATTAAACTCTAAATTCTTGGACGATTGTGATTTGTATGTAACTTTGGAACCGTGCGGTATGTGTGCAACAGCTATATCTTTGGCACGTATAAAAAATGTTTATTTTGCAGCCAAAGATGTTAAGGGCGGGGCGATTTTACATAATGCTAAAATATACGAAAACGACAAACACTTGTGGCAACCACATGTCTATGAAATGCCTGAATATGCAGGTAAATCTGCTGATATGTTAAAAACATTTTTTGCACAATTGCGTAACAAAAATTAAACCAAACTGTTTCCGGTCATTTCATCGGGTTTTTCAATATTCAATAGTTTCAAAATAGTTGGTGCAACATCTTGTAAGCCACCATCGTGCACAACAAATTGTTCATTAGACACAATAATAAAATTGACCGGATTCGTAGTATGTGACGTCAATGGAACATTATGTTCAGCGTCCCACATTTGTTCTACATTTCCATGGTCTGCGATTATTAACAAAATACCATCTAAATCTAATACAGCCGTCACAATTTTAGACAACTGTTTATCTAAACATTCTACTGCTTTAATTGCAGCAGATTCATTACCAGTATGTCCAACCATATCACCATTTGCATAATTTAATAACACAACATCAAATTTTGATAATCTGGGTAATAAAGCGTCCGTAATTTCATTTGCAGACATTTCTGGTTTCATATCAAAAGTTGCAACACCAGGGGACGGAATTAAAACTTTTTCTTCATTTTCATAATCTATATTGCGTTCAGCATCCATAAAATAGGTCACATGGTTATATTTTTCGGTTTCTGCGATACGTAATTGAGATTTATGATTGTCTGCTAATACATCACCCAATGTTTCTGTTGTTTTAACATCAGGCAACAAAGCAGGGCATAATTCATCTAAACCTTCACCATACTGAGAAAAACACAAAATATGGCAACCGTTTTCAACAACTTTACGCATAATTTGACGTGCACGATCACTGCGATAATTACCAAATAAGAATCCATCACGCACAGTTAATTTTGTCGGTGTTATCACAGTTGGTTTAACAAATTCATCTGTTTCACCACGTGCATACGCATCAGCCAAAGCCGTATCAATATTTTCAGCATGAAATTCTGCTTCGCCGTTTGCCACAGCATCAAAAGCCAATTGTGTTCTGTCCCAATTTTTATTCCTGTCCATTGTATAATAACGACCAGACAGTGTCCCAAAAAACACAGAATTATTTTCTAAAGAATCTGATAATTCTGTTTTAATAAAATCAATGTATTTTTGTGCAGATTGTGGCGGTGTATCACGTCCATCTGCTATAAAATGTATGCAAACACGTAATCCTGCATTTACAATCTGCTTAATTGTTTTAACAATATCGGCTATGTTCGCATGCACACGACCATCAGACATCAATCCTGCCACATGCACAATACCGCCATCATTACGCACAGATTTTATAAAATTATTTAATTGCAGATTTTTTGATAAATCTTCTATTTCAAATCTGCGTAAAAATTGATTTACAATACGCCCTGAACCAATAGTAATATGTCCAACTTCTGAATTTCCCATAATGCCGTCTGGTAACCCGACAGCATTTCCACTGGCCAATAATTCTGAATGTGGATATTTTTTTAACAATTCATCAAAACAGGGGGTATTTGCCAAAGCAACCGCATTATGCTGGTTGTTCAAGTTAATTCCGACACCATCTAAAATACATAAAACAATTGGTTTCATTTTAAAATCCTTTATAAAAAAACAGAATACCATATATGTTTTTTGATTGCAAAATAAAAAGAAAAATTGTATATATTTTATATAAGGAAACATTTCACACCAAAGGATGTTCAAATGGTACGCAAAGCGGGTCTTGCCAATGAAGTAGATTTTCATATTGGACAACGTTTACAGTTACGTCGGGTTATGTTGGGGATGTCCCAAACAGATTTGGCAAAACGTTGTGGTATCAGTTTTCAACAGATTCAAAAATACGAAACAGCGGGTAACCGGATTCCAGCATCACGTCTGTTTGATTTATCCCAGGCACTGGAAACATCTGTTGCGTTTTTCTTTGCTGGATTGCCGGGTAATTTTCCGCCAGAAACAAAAGCTATTCGTTCTATGCGTGTATCAGAACCAAAAGAATCTGACCCGTTGGCAAAAAATGAATCATTACAATTGGTTAATTTGTATTGGTCTTTAAGTAGTGATGAACAACGTGAAATGATAATGAAAATGCTGAAAACCTTAAACGGTGTCAAAGAATAAACAAACAATTCACAACCTTTGTTTGTACAAACAATATACACAGTCTGTGATATATTCCACTTTTATCGACCACCAGCAACAAATGCTGGTGAATTAGCTTCAGTCAAAGGCATAGATATTATCGATGTCATTTGTGATTTACCAAGACTAACTTTTGCACTTATTATAGAACCTACCTGATTTAATGCATTAGCCTGTGTCAACGTATCAAATTGATTTATGTATTTATTCAATCCACCAGATGTAAAACTAACCAAAGGTTTGCCTGTTTCTTTCACTAACGCATCACTAATAGCACTCCATACTGCATCTGGCATAGTATGACTGTCCATCCAATTTTTTATAGCACCCAATTTAGAATCCAATGCTAAACAGAAAGTCATTTTCTTATTACCAGACTTACTACAATCCAAAGGTGTCCCCCCAAGAAAAGCTCCACCAGAAGACTTCGTCTTGCCAACAACACATTGACCACCACTGATACTACCACCCAGTTCTTTACATTGTTGTTCATACCATTTATCCGTCAAACTACATTTACCACTGGTTGAATTATATGTCGCCAAATCATTAGCGGACGAAGAAGCATCACGAGCACTTTCAGTTATCCATTGTTCGCACAACAATTTTTCATTAGCAGCTAAACACACACCAGCATCATCAGCTTGAATAGAACTTTTTATCACAGCCAACGAAGAACCACCATAATATGTATTATAGAAATCTTTATTTATAAACTCTTCTGTTAATTCGGTTCCTAAATCAGAAACATCGTCCAACCAAACACCTTTTGTTTCTTCACATTCTTTTGTCCATGCCAATCCCAATCTGCTGAATATATCACGCAAAACACGATCTACAACATCTGTGTTCAACGGCGATCCGTTAACATTGGCGGTATCATTAGCCATTTCGTTTTTGGCACAATAATCGTTTGCATGTTGTAACAAACTGGCACGCAATTGACTTTTTGGCATATTTGCACATTTTGCAGGATAACCCGTACTGTCATAATCTCCATAATAATAAGAATAAGAAGACGAACTGTCGGGTGTGCATAAATCACGTGCATATGCGGTTACAGCATTTTCACAAGATTGTGCCACACGTGATGTATCCACAGAATCAACGTATGCTAATAATGACTGTAAACCACATTTGTTGGTATTATCTGGATTTTTTTCTATTCTTCTGGTTACTTTATTATATGCACAACCGTCAGCCCCACCATACAAAGCAGCACACGCCAATACTTTGTCATAACACATACCACGTGCAGCCAATGCACGTGTTGCACCAGTATCATATTTTTCATCTAAATCCATACTGTCTGGAATATCTTTTAATGTTTCATCTGTACCGTTATAACAATTTTTGATAGTATTTACACAAGAATTTTTTACATCTTCCAATGCATTAACCTGGGCCTGGGCAATACGGATTATCGCTGTGCGTTTAAATTCATTCCATACATCTTCTGCAATGCCCTGACATGTATCCAAAGCCACATTTACATGATTTTTCATGCTTTCTAGCTGATTATCCCATTTGGGGTTAGCAGTAATAATATCACCATCATCTGGTAATTCTGGTGCTATGGTTTCCAACATTTTAAATAACTCACTTGTATAAAGTGCTTCCCCATTAGCCCCAATAAACCGGCCTGTATAATCCAGACATTTTGCATAATTCGAACCACAAGGCCCATCGTCAGTCATGGCAGCTTCTACTTTGCTTAGACATTCATTTACATCTTTTGAATTATGTGCACGATAATTTTCCAATCGTGCCATTCTTAAATCACTTTCCAAATCACGAACTGATTGCATCAGTTTTTCTTTATTTCCATTAACCACTTTTTCATAATAATTACAATCCTGAGTAACCAACACAGAATACGCAGATGATGCCAAATTAAACATAGCGTCCCCAGAACAACTGTCACGTGTTATAGACGCACATTGCTTAGCAGCCTCTTGATACAACGCACTACCTTCTAGACTAGCCAATCTGTCTGCACCACGAATATCAAACACAGACGACATACTAGAATATTCACCACTCCAAATATCGCCAATATCAGAAAAACCATCAAAATTTAATACCCCCAACGATGTAGTATTTGACAAAGTAGGAGATGAACGTTTGCTTTTTTTGCCTGATAATAAATCTGTTATTTCATTTAATATCTGTTGAGCACCACTGGTATCTTTTTTTATTGCATTTTCGCCAGCTGTTGCAGAATACATTGCATTTACTTCATCAGCAGTTTTATCTACGGCTGTTAAATTATTATAACCAAAATCTTCCATTAAACCAGTTGCAGTCATGATATTATCGTTCATATCACGAAAATCCATAAATCTGTCACTGCAATAACATCTGCGATATGCAACATCCGCAGTCGCACAGAATTGATCCATACACGTAGCATACGCATCACGACAATTTGAATAACCACCACCAATTTTTGATACATCATCAAACACAGCAGTCAGACGTGATTTACCAGCACGAGACAACCCAGCTTTGCCAATATTTTTTACATTTTTTTGTTTTGCGGCACTGCGAACCAATCCTGTTTTAGACGTAGCAGCACGAGATACATTTGGTGAATTTTTTATAATCTTAGCACCAGACCGACTGGTCAAATTCGTAGCACTACGAGTTGCCACTGGTCGTGCAGTTACAACCATTCTGGATTTACGATTGTTTGTATTGGTTGAACGTGCTATGACCGCAGTCGCAGAACGTCGCACAGCTGCATTAGCATCAGAAGATTTAACACCACGTGTTGTAGTCTTTGTATTGTTAGAAACAGCACTGCGGGGATTTTGAGCCTGAGCACCAAACGCAAGGCCAGGTGCAATAATTGCTATTGCCAATAATCTCAGAATATGTCTAACAAATCCCGCCACTGTGTTATTCTCTCTGTTGTTTTATCCCTTGTATTTTATCATTTTTTTATGAATCAAATCAAGCGGTTTATTCTATACAACAATTTACGGCATTTTTAACCCATTGACCCAGTTTTTTTACACCAGACACTTTTTCATTTTTAACTGTTTTTTTATCGTTTTTTTGCAAACTGCATGCCTGGGTTGCACCATCATAGAAAGCAGGCACAGATTCATGAACGCCGTTTAAATCAATTAAATCCATATTCAATCCCCAGAACAAAGAATATAAATCGTATGCTTTGCTAAACATTTCGTACGCTTCTTTTTTACGACCGGCACCCAAAGCTTTTGTTCCAACTTCATATAACCGCATAGACGCAGCCAATAAATGTTTAGAAATACACCAAACTTCACCATTTTCAGAACTGGATTTTTTAACAATACGTTCCATCAATTCTTTTCTCATACTACGAACTGTATTGATTAAATCGTAAAATCCTGGTTTCTGCGTTTTTGCACCACTGAAAAAGAAATGTTCTTCCAAAGAAACCAAATTCATCAAAGCAATAGACAAATCTTGATCAGATGATAAATCCAACGGATTAGCCTTTTTGGCATTATCTAATTTTTTTATCATTTCTTCCATAGACAATTTTTTTTCAGATTTTTTCATTTTGTTTTCCTTTCTGTTTATAAACTAGCATAAAACAATACCTATTGTTGGCAAATATTTAATGATTATCCAGAAGATTCCTGTCATAATCAGCAAGCCCCCAAACGGCATAACAACTTTCTGAAACGGGAACAGGGCATGACCACCATTATTTCTTTTGATACGTTGATACCATATTTCCATTATAACAAAAGTTGCTGAACCAACCAATATTCCCAACAAGAATTGGTCAATTCCCCACATACAATTTTTCCACCATTTAACAATTGGATTTCCAACTGGCACAAAATACACCCCAGCCAACAAAGACACATATACCAATACGTTTAAAATATACCAAAAAACATTTCTAATATTATGTTTTTTCATAAAATTAGCAGTCCAACCAATCAAAGATACAGTTAAACCACCAGCCCAAATACCCACCAACACGTCTTTGACGCCCAACATACGCATACCTTCTAAACCAGCACCAATAGCAATAGTGCAAACAGGGCAAACCGCATCAGCGGCAGTAACAAACAATGTTAACATAACACAAACACATAAAATATAGTTCGTAATTTTTCTCATTTTTCCTTTCCTTTGTTTTCTGTATTTTATATAAATTTACAAAATTGGTCAACACCATATTTAAAGTTTTTTTACACCACGCAAATGTGCAGATCTGGCACGTGGATTATCCTGTAATTCCGGCTCAGATGGTGTCATACTTTTTAATAATTTAAATTCTGGTTTAGCTATTTCTGGTAATCTGGGGTCACCATTTATACTGGTCCATTCTTTAAATATATTTTTCACCAGTCTATCTTCTAATGAATGAAAAGTTACACACAAACAACGCCCACCAGAACGCAATAAATCATGCACATTATTCAAAGCATATTCTGTCTGTCCCATTTCATCGTTCACAGCAATTCGCAAAGCTTGAAATACTGGCGCAATATCTTTTGGATTTTTAATTAAATCACGTAATTGAAATGTTGTTGTTGGAACTTTATCTTTTAAAATATTTGCCAGCAATTTAGATTTTTTTAAATCACCATATTTATACAAAATATCTGCTAAATCATTTACAGACAGATTACGTATCAAATCAGCTGCATTTGTTGTTAATCTGTTATCCATACGCATATCCAAAGGTCCATCAAATCTGAAAGAAAAACCCCGTTCACCTTGGTCTATCTGCATAGAAGAAATTCCCAAATCAAAAACAACATCATCAAATTCATCGGCAGATAACTGATTTAATTCTGAAAACGCAGCATGAATAAAACGAAATCTATTTCCATACTGTTGCTTTAATATTTCAGCATCTGGTATAACATGTTCATCTCTATCAAATGCGATAACGTTGGCACCTGCCTGTAAAAAAGCACGAGAATACCCCCCAGCACCAAATGTACAATCCACGATTGTGCGACCATTAATATCGCCTAGTGTATTCAAGACATCATTTAATAATACGGGTATATGTTTTGTCATTCTATCGTCACCTTGGTTCCCAAAGCAGTCAAATCTTTAGCAGTTGTAGCACCCAATTCAATAGCATGTTTTAACACCAAAGAAGCCTTTTTTACATTATCTGAATATAGATTCAACACGACCTGTGTTTGCCCAGCAGGCAACGTCATCAATGCTTTTTTTACGTCTGGCAACACTGATTGATCGTGAACATCTATGGTCACAGTCTTTGCAATCTTTGCAACCCATCTGACCAACGGCATAATTGAATCCACAAAAATTGATACTCTGTCATCACGCACAGATGTTTTTCCAGTCATTACAACTTCTGTTTCATTAGTTAACTGTTGTGCCAAATTAAACGAATTTTCACCAAATGCGACACCTTCTATATTTCCAAAGCTATCCGATGCATTTATGGTTAACATATCTTTACCTGTCTTGGTTCTGCGTTTAGAATAAGAATTAATATTCACCGCAATTTGAACCATCTTTCTGTCACCCAAAGATTCTAATGTTGCACTGGTTGCCAATTTTGCACGTGCAATTAAATGTTTGTATTGATCCAACGGATGTGCAGAAATATAAAATCCCAATGCAGATAATTCGTTTTCTAGTCTTTGTGCAAAAGTCCATGGGGCAGTTTGTGGTAAATCATGTAACAATCTATCTTCACTGACATCATCTTGGGTTGTATTCGCAAATAACGATAAAGAATTCGCAGTTTCACGAGATTTACCAGCATAAGCTAAAATTGCATCTGCGTTCATAAATATCAAAGCACGATTTTTTTCTAATGAATCCAATACACCAACTTTTGCAAAAGCTTCTAAAATGCGTTTATTCATAATTGGTGCACAACGTTTTGCGAAATCAGTCAGATTTTTAAATTTGCCGTTTCTTTCACGTTCTGCAACAATTGCATCTGTTGCTACCGCACCAACACCTTTTATAGCGGCCAACGCATAAATTATCTTACCATCTTTAACAGTGAACATAGATTCGCTTTGATTAATATCTGGTGGCACAATTGATATGTTAAAATTAGATTTAGCATCATCAACAAATATAGATAACTGGTCTGTATCGTTCATATTACTGGACATAGATGCAGCCAAAAATTCTGCTGGAAAATGAGCCTTTAAATATGCACATTGATTAGCAACAATGGAATAGGCAATAGCATGCGATTTATTAAATGCATATTTCGCAAATTCTTTAAATTTTTCCCACAAATCTTTTGCAGTAGCTTCATCTAATGTGTCTTCTTTTTTACACCCCTCAAGAAATTTGACCTCTAATTCAGCCAATAAATCTAATTTCTTTTTTCCCATAGCTTTTCGCACAGTATCAGATTGTCCACGTGTAAAACCAGCTAGTGCACGAGTTAATTGCATAACTTGCTCTTGATAAACAATAATACCATAACTTTCTTTTAAAATAGGTTCGGCACGTGGATGAACATATTCAATTGGTTCTTCACCATGCATACGTGCAATAAATTGTGGAATAAATGCAATAGGGCCCGGACGATTTAATGCATTTAACGCAGATATTTCTAAAAAGCTGGTCGGATGCATTTTCTTTAATGTCTGTTGCACAAACGTAGCATCAAATTGGAAGATACCTTCTGTTAAACCAGATTGCCACAATTCCATAGTTTTTTCATCATCAGTTGGAATTTTATCTAAATCAATATTTACACCTTGGGTTTTTTGAATTAATTTGACCGCATATTTTAATACTACCAATGTTTCCAACCCCAAAAAATCAAATTTAATCAAACCAGCAGATTCCAAATAATGCCCATCAAATTGACAAGATGGCAACGGGTTCGCAGGGTCACGATATACTGGTGCAATTTTTGTGGTTGGTCTATCTCCTATAACAACACCACATGCATGTTGCCCAAGATTTCGTATTGAACCTTCTAAATCTTCTGCAACTTGAACAACTTTTTTCATATCCGCATCGTTTTCAAGAATTTCTTGCATTTCACGTGATGCATCTACAGCTTCTTTTAATGTCTTGGTATCAGCAGGAATCAATTTAGATAATCTGTCTGATTTAGAATACGGTATTCCATATACACGTCCAATATCTCTAATGGCACCACGTGCCTGTAAACTGCCAAATGTAATAATTCTGCACACAGAATCACGTCCATATTTTTCACCAACATAATCCAGCACCCGTTCAATTCCAGTTGGTTCAAAATCAACATCAAAATCTGGCATAGAAATACGATCTGGATTTAAAAATCTTTCAAACAACAAACCATATTTTAACGGATTAACATGCGTAATTCCTAATGCCCAAGCAACAATAGACCCCGCACCAGACCCACGACCAGGGCCAGTCAAAATATCATTTTGACGACACCAATTTATATAATCAGCAACAATTAAAAAATAACCTGGAAACCCCATACCGATAATAACACCCAATTCATATTCAGCCTGTTCAAAATAGGGTGCTGTATCTGTAATATTATGTTGTGCTAAACGTTCCTTTAAACCGTTCATAGTTGCATCACGTAACATTTGACATTCTGTTTCTAAATCAGCACCAAAACGTGGCAACAAAGGTTTTTCATGCACATTTACATAAAAAGCACATCTCTTTGCAACATTCACAGTATTTTCTATTGCTTCTGGCAAATCAGAAAACAATTCTGCCATTTCTGCTGATGATTTAAAATACTGTTCAGACGATTTACGTGGTCTGTCCGGATCAATCACTTTTGTTTGTCCCAACACACAGCTTAACGCATCCATTGCTTCATAATCATCTCTGGTTGCAAAACACACATCATTAGTTGCAACAATCGGGATATTTAAATCTAATGCTATTTGCAAAAACATAGGTTCTGTTTTGATTTCATCTTCTAACCCATGTCTTTGAATTTCCATATAGAAATTATCACCAAATATATCTAACAAATTTTTTGCTAATGCAATTGCTGTATCATTTTGATTATTTAACACAGCCATACCAATCGGGCCAGTATGGGCACCAGACAAACAAATCAAATCATCTTTATATTTATTTAATTCTTCTAATGTAATATATGGGCCTAAATGATGATTTTCTTGTCGCATGTACATAATACGACTGATTTCACAAAGATTCAAATAACCCTCGTGATGTTTAGCTAATAAAACAATCTTAGACAAAGAAGATTGACGCAATATTTTAGGATCAGCTGTATGATGATTCAAAGATAATTCAACACCAATAATCGGTTGAATTTTACTGGATGGCATAACGTCAGAAAACTCTGCACACGCAGACATCATATTTGTATCAGTTAACGCACAAGCAAACATATTGTTATCCTGACATAATTCAGGAATACCCTTTGCAATACCAAGTTTTTTATTCTTGGCAACGGGCAGGGTACTGCTACCCACAGATATTTTTGAATGAACACGTAAATGCACAAAATCTGGCATCAAACCTTTCCTTTGTTTTATACCCGTTTAATGCAGTTTGCCATGACAATGTTTATATTTTAACCCAGACCCACATGGACATAATGCATTTCTAGAAATATTCAAATTTGCCATATCGTTTCCAGTCGCATTTTGATTTAATTCAGAATCATGTTGTGCCTGTTGTTTTGCAGTTTCATCAACATCTGCACGTGTCAATTCCATACGACAAATATACGCAACAGACATCAATTTAAAATTCTGCATTGTGTTTTTGAACAGTGTCAAAGCTTCATTTTTATATTCATACAATGGATTCTTTTGAGCATAACCACGCAAACCAATTGAACCCTGTAAATAATCCATCTGTTGTAAATGACGTTTCCACACAGAATCCAAAGCACCCAACATCATTTGTTTTTGTGCAGTTTGCATTAATTCTTTGCCATATTTTGCACATTGTTGATTATAACGATGCATTGCCAAATTTAACAATGTTGTATACGCATTACGTTCTGTAATTGTTTCATCTGTTTTCCATTTATCAATATCAGTAATATCTAATGCAAATATACGCATCATATCGTTATGAATACCAACAACATTCCAATCCATCGGATGAGTTTTTTCTGGAATATTGTTTTCACACACCATTTCAACAACATCACCAATCAATTCAGTTGCAAAATCTGTTAAATCTTCTGAAGCCATCAAATCGTTACGTTGTTTATAAACCACAGTTCTTTGTTCGTTCATAACATCATCGTATTTTAACAATTCTTTACGTGCTTCAAAATATCTGGCTTCTACACGTTTTTGTGCTTTTTCCAATGCCTTTGTTATCCAAGGATGTGTTATCGCTTCGCCTTCTTTTAATCCCAGCGTTGTCAACATACCTTCCAACCTAGCTGCACCAAAAATACGCATTAAATCATCATCCAAAGCCAAGAAAAACTTAGAATCCCCAGGATCACCCTGACGACCAGAACGACCACGTAATTGGTTATCAATACGTCTTGATTCATGACGTTCTGTACCGATAACATATAAACCACCAGCTTTTAAAACAATTTCTTTGTTTTCTTCAATACGTTTAATGATTTCTTGTTTTTTATCTTCAAAATCTGGTGCAGTCTCATCCAATTCAGCGATTAAATATTCTGCATTTCCGCCTAATTTAATATCAGTACCACGACCAGCCATATTCGTAGCGATTGTAACAGCTCCAGGTGCGCCTGCCTGTGAAACAATCTTAGCTTCTGATTCATGATGTTTTGCGTTTAACACAGCTGGATTTATACCCAATTTTTCACGCACCAAATTTGCTAATTCTTCTGATTTTTCAATAGAAACTGTCCCAACCAACACAGGCTGATTACGTTTAACACATTCAGAAATCTGATTAATAATCGCAGTATATTTTTCTTTTTTATTGCGATATATTTCATCATGATGATCAACACGTGCCACAGGTTTATTTGTCGGAATAGAAACAACACGTAATTTGTATATTTCTTCAAATTCTGCGGCTTCTGTCATAGCAGTTCCAGTCATACCAGACAACACTGGATACATTCTGAACAAATTCTGATAAGAAATACTGGACACTGTTTGATTTTCAGGCTGTACTGGAACATGTTCTTTTACTTCAATAGCTTGGTGTAAACCTTTGCCGAAACGGCGACCAGTCATAACACGACCCGTGAATTCATCAACAATTAAAACTTCACCATTACGCACAACATAATTTACGTTTTTAACATACAAATGATGTGCCAACAAAGACTGTTGAATATGCATAACTACAACCGCATTTTCAGCAGCATATAAATTATCGCCAACTAAAATCCCAGCTTCTTTTAACAAAGCAGTTGCATGATCTATACCATTTTCAGTTAACGTTACATGTCTGTCTTTTTCATCAATTTTAAAATCATCCGCAACCAGTTTGACAACAACATCATCAACTTTGTTGTATAATTCACTGGTGTCTTCCGCAGGCCCAGAAATAATCAAAGGTGTTCTGGCTTCGTCAATTAAAATACTATCTACTTCATCAACTATTGCATAAAAGAACGGACGCAAAACCTGTTGTTCTTTTGTAAATTTCATATTATCACGCAAATAATCAAAACCCAACTCAGAATTAGTAACATAAGTGATATCACAATTATATGCAGCACGTCTGTCTTCATCCGACATATCATGTTGAATAATACCAACACTCATACCCAAAAATCTGTAAACTTGCCCCATCCAACCAGCATCACGAGAAGCCAAATAATCATTTACAGTAATCAAATGTGCACCTTTGCCATGCAAAGCTTTTAAATACAAAGCCAACGTTGCAACCAATGTTTTACCTTCGCCGGTTTTCATTTCAGAAATCTGACCGTTATTCAATACCATACCACCAATCAATTGCACATCAAAATGGCACAAACCTATAGAACGTTTAGCGGCTTCACGTACAGCAGCGAACACGTCTGGCAACAGGGCACTTTCAGTTTCACCATTGTTCAAACGTTCACGAAAAACATTTGTTAAATTATGAATTTCATCATCTGACAAAGATGCATATTTTTGTTCTAATCCATTGATAACAGCAACTGTTTTTTCATAAGATTTTACCAATCTGTCATTGGCAGAACCCATAATCATTTTCAATATATTTTTCATTTCTTTTCCTTAATCTTTCTGACGGACATACCAAACACATCCCAGCCAGGCCATATTTGATATTTTTATAGCAATTTTGACGTCTTTGGTCAAGCCACTTATTCAAATATAGTGAAGATTTTATTTTAGACAAGTTTACTTGAAAATTTTAAACAGGAAGCAACCAAATTTATGATCCAGATGGAACACTATAAATTTCCCAACCCATAAACGTATGACCCGTTTTTGTCGGATTATTCGGAACCGTTAACCCATTAGTTTCGTTAAACGTGCATGAATCTTCAACATATTTCGAACCAGATATTATATCGGCTAATTCCTTATAGAAATTTAACTGTATCGTCTTTGGTTG
Source organism: uncultured Alphaproteobacteria bacterium (assembly GCA_905236005.1). Taxonomy (GTDB): domain Bacteria; phylum Pseudomonadota; class Alphaproteobacteria; order Rs-D84; family Rs-D84; genus Enterousia. The sequence continues at coordinate 2,234 of CAJONJ010000041.1, read as the reverse complement.
GCATGAACCTTCAATGGTATCAACAGTCGTTGTTCCGGCTTCACTTAAAACCTGAACACCAGGTGCAGTTACCCCACCGATAGTTACCATTTTACTGCTGGTGTAACCATCTGCACAAAATGCATTCCATTCACACTGATTTGTTTCATTTACCCATGTTGTCCAATTACCTATATTTGCAATACCAGTTGGTGGTGTACAGGTGTCAAAATGTGCGTATAATGTCGTATCTGATGTAAATTGGGTATTAGGCACTAACATACTACCATCATCATCTATTACTTTAATACCACCAGTCTGTGCAGTCCAATATCCAGTGAACACAGCAGATTCCCGAAGAGGCAAACATTGCAATACTGTATCTCCGTCAGCCATTGGACAATCATCTGCTGGTGATAAATACCAACGTTCACCATAAACTTCATACAAAGTATAATTCGGAACACCACCATTGGTTGTTGCATCCAATGTTATTGTATAAATATCCGCACTACATTGTGGATTATACGTTCCACTAGTTTCAGGGACCAATGTGTAACTCTCATCACACCATGTAGTATATGTCACATAACCATTTGTATCTACATTTAAAGTGCAATGTGCATGTGAATCGTAGTTTTCATCATCTATAGTTGCACATTTTATGGCCCAAGCAGCATGTAATTGTGTATCAGCAGAATAGGTTGTTGCAGGAGACGGTAAAGATACAACATGTCCCGCATCAGATCCGCCACTATCATAATTAGATGCACGAGAAATATCTGGCACAGGGACAGAACACGTTCCAGCAGAAATTTCTGTCGCTGTACATGACGTATTTGATGAAACGTATGTTTGTGGTTCTGCGTAATATCCACGAAATATGAAACCGTCTGTTGAAGGAACAAGTTGAGAACTAATCGCTGTTTCTGCACTTGCATCTTGGAACCAGAACCAACCAGTATTATATTTTTCATAAATATGGTCTGTTTCTGGTATTCCTAAATAATTATTCAACGTAATATCATATACAACAGGTGTACAATCAGCGATAGTTGCATTTAATGTTAAATTACTGTTGGTACACGTCTGATTGTTTGCATTCCATGTCATACCTGTTGCATTACATGGATTATTTGCTATCTCGTAACCAGGATTACAAGAAATCGTATATTGGCAATTATTGTTTAATGTGCTTACCGTAATACGACCATTAGTCATATCAACTTTATATTCAGTATTATTATTTGTATCTAATACAGGTGTTTCATTATTTGCTGTGCATTGTCCCCACTGTGCATATAAATCAACAGTATAATCCGGAGCCAAACTTGAATCAGCAATAGCAGTAATTGCGTTTATATTAGAGTTATTATACCAAGGTTCATTAACCATTGCTAAACTTATGCCCGAACCAGATGATGAAGTATTCCAACTGACTATAATTTCAGTTGCTTCATCAAAAGGTTCACTCATACCAGAATAGGTCAAATTACATGTTGAATCCATATAAGATCCATAATGATCTTGGACTATTGCCGGAATATCGTTGATACTGGCATATTCTGCAGTATCAAAATACTGACATATTTCCCCTTCGTCTAAATAACCGGTATGTGGATTACGTAACACAAACGTATATAAATTATTATCCCACACAGCAGTAATATTCACAGACCCACTGTACACACCTAACGTACTATAATTACAAACGACCCCAGTTTGACCAGCCGTAAAATCATTACTATTCACAGTCCATTTATTAAATGTATAACCACCAGCAGTCAAAGCAGGTGCCACAGTAAACGTTTCACCATACACACATGATGACGATTGCGGATTGCCACGCACACTGGTGTAATTCAATGTAATAACATGCGGTGTCCATTTAGCATACAAATCTACATCACCTGGGTTATTTGGGTTCGGAACAAACTCATTATTTGGTAACACAGTGCAACTATCCGAATCAGTTGTGCACCATCCAGCAAAATCATGACCGTCTTTGCCAGCCACAGGTAACGACACAGAACTATCTGACGTATTGTATTGCAGCGGAGTGCAAGTTACATCATTATTATTAGCATCTTTACAATGTCCGCCTTTTTCATGATATATAAAACTATATTCAGCCAATTCCCATTTAGCATAAACTGTTTTATTACCTATGGAATTTGTTGGTATTGCAACAATTGTTGATTGGGTGTCTTGGGGTGCTATGTAATTAGAACTGTGGGTTGTAGAATCACAATCCG
>CAJONJ010000040.1 GCA_905236005.1 uncultured Alphaproteobacteria bacterium | reverse complement strand
GCTGCTCGGGCTGCTGCAGCTCGGACTGATTATTGTAATTCAGTTAAATCTGTGATTGTTTTAACACCTGATTCTTGTATTTGTTTGCAGGTGCCTTCAAAATCCATCACGTTTTTAGATTCAAAATATATTACTGGGGTTAAATTGTTTTCTGTTGCTAATTCCAGCAATTCAGGTATTGGGGAATCGTGTTGTTTGCCTGCTGCAAACCATGTCTGGGAATCTAGTATCCAAAAATCTGAGTCGCTGTGTGTATAAACTATGTATTTTGCAGTTGCTATGTAATCTTTGTATGTTTCGTATTCAATATTGTTTTGCTTAAAATATTTTATAACCGTGTTTTCTGGTTCGTTTGTTGTTTCTGGTGCATTTGGTTGTGGCTTTGGTTCGTCAAAATTTATATCTGTAAATTGTGGAATAGATGTGTCTGGTAAAGAATCTCCGATGTCAAAATCTGTTGGAATTGGGAAAGATTCTGATTCGGATGCAGTTGTTGTTTGGACTGTTTGTAATATGTCTGTATTTGTTTGTTGTTTGTTAAATGTTGATAATGCACCAGTGAAAGACAATCTTTGTTTCATTCTGATAAATGGGGCACGTAATTCACTGGGTAAATCATCTGGGTATTCAGATGCAGAATCAGTGTTTTCTGTCGTTTCTGGTTCTGGTTCAGATTCTGGTTCAGGTGTCACAAACACAGTTTTTAATTTTTCAAGAATTTTTGCACAAAATGGTATGCTGAACAACGGTTTTTTTGTTCGGAATATAATTCTGATGCTGGCCAAATATATGGGTATTGCACTGTAAACCAATAAACAAAATACAAAACCTATGAATCCATGTAAATGTGCGTGGAAAAATTTCCACCATTGTGCTTTGGCGAATATGTCAAAACTGAACAAATAGCGAAAAATGGCCCATAAAAACAGCCAATATATCAATGTCCATTCCGCAACTAATAAATTCGTCTTTAAAAATTCAAATAATTTATTCATGTTGTATATTATAGACAATAAAAAGACTTTGTCAATCTTTAATAGTGCTATTTTTATAAATATGAAAAAAAATTTTATAAAAAAGACTTTTTTTTAATGTGAAACAGTGATATAATATCACCAAGTAATATAATGGGGGAAGGATTATGCAAATAATGAATTTATTCTATAAAACTATGGTCAGTATGGCTGTAATTCTGATGTTTGGCGATGTAAATGCGGCTGAACGTACAGCGAATTCAGCACGAATGGTGATGACACATACGTATCCGATGAATAGTGTTGGGAATACTGCGGTTTCTGTGAACAGTGCACCTGCGGCTGTGTCTTCGTCTCAGAGTGCTGCACCGATTGATTATAATCCACCTGTGATGCCAAGACCTGATCCAAAACCAGATCCTGACACAAAGCCAGAACCAAAGCCGGAACCAAAACCGACCCCAAAGCCTGTAAAACAGTGTGAAGATGGTGGAATTAAGAATTCTAAATATACTGTGGCAAACTGTATGGATGATTTAAAAAGATGTATAAATACGGGTGCTTTGCAGGGCGGAATAAACGATTTATTTAATGAAGATGTGCGTAATTCTGTATTTACTGGTATGAAGTTGTGCCAGAACAATGTTGATAAGTGTATCGCAAGTGTTCGTGTTGATTGTCACAATGTTTATAACAGTTCAAATGATGTTTGGTTGGATTTTAATTCACGTGTAATTCAACCTGAATATTACAATTTTGTGTTGCGTAAAACTGGGTTAAGTCCGAATCAGGCTGAAAATACTTGTTTGTTGTTGGACAGAAATGCGTATGGCCCATCGTTTGCGTCTGTATCTGATTTAGATATGGTCAAAGCAGAATATTACAGAAGTGTTGGTGCATATAATGGTGCAAATGGAAAATCTTTAAGTAAAGAAAATCCATTGGGGGCAGAAATAAACACATTTGGTTATGATGGTCAACGTGGTCATTATGCCAGATGGGATGCAGCCAAGGCTGAATGTTATGTGCGTGTTGGGGCATATAATAAAAATACTGCGATTAAAAACAGTTGGTTATTTGGTGCAGTTGGTAATGACAAAATGGCAGAGGTTTGGCAACCAGCTGGTTCAACATTTACATGTAACAAAGATTTATTTGGATTTTCATTGTTTAACGATACCAAAACAGCTGCTGTAGTTGGTATAGCTGGCGGTGCAGTTGTTGGTGCAGGTGTCGGTGCAGGTGTCGGTGCCGGAATGTATGATGCAAAACAAAGAGAAGCCACAGAAGATAAATGTAAAAATGTAGAATACCGCAGAAAATTGGGTGCTGAGATAGCCGATAAACATGTTGAGTTGTGGACAAAGAATTTCTTGTGTGAAAAAACAGAAGACGTCAAATGTAAAGGCGAAACAGATGTAGATAAAAAAGAATGTAGAACATGTGAAAAATATTATTTTTCAGCAAATGATGATTTTAGAAATATGACCGAAGCACAATGTAAAGCGATTCATAATCTTTACAGTAAAAAATTTGCATACGCACAAAGATTGAATATTTGCAAAACAGAAAAAGATGCTGAAGATCTTCGGAAAGCAGTTGAAGGTGATACCAGTGTTGACAGGAAGTATGTTGATGCAGTTCAAAAAACAGTGACTAATGATATGTGTAAACAATTTGGCTGTATTGGTGCCGATTGTAAAGAATTCAAAGCGTATAACAGCAAATGTTTGTTTAAACCTTTGATATTTGATGCAGATGATGTTTTGTGTGACAGTGAGACTGGTTGTTTATCACATGTTCAAATACAGGGCGAGCTGGATTCTTTGACAAAGACGTTGGCAATGTTTGAATCCAAAGTTGATGGTAATGTTAAAAAGTCTGGCAAAGGTTCCAGCAAAGGTGCAATGATTGGAAAAGGTGCTGCGATTGGTGGTGCTGTGGGTGTTGGTGCTGGTGGTATAGCAACTGCGATAACAGCATTTGTGGAACGCAGCAACATTAACTGCAAAGTAGGTGATGGATTAAATACTGTTTCATTTGGTAAAACATATACCATAGATACATTAAGAGAATTCTATGTAAAATGGAATTTGCAATTGCCTGATTCAATTGTACCTACATCTGTGGTAACCGATATTCAGTCTTGGGAACAGGCGTGTGCACAGTTTAATCATAAATTGTATGATTGCCCGAATGTCCAAATCAATTACAGAAAAGACGGTAAATATGAATTGATATCTGGTGCATGTAAAATTGCTGGCAATATGTGCATAATAAATGATGCTGTGGCAATTTCCAGAGGTGAAGAAGAAGATGACGTGGAAGCTATCACGAAACCCGAAAAACCACGTAAGATTCGTCGTTTGGAATTAAAGGCTCAACATCCTGAATGGTATTATGAAATTGACGAAGAATGGTATTATGGTTCTGTAAATTCAGATTCCGATGATTCAAAGTCCGGGTCTAATAGCTCAGGCAAAGCGAAAGTTGATTTAGATCTATCTTTCAAAGATATAAGATTAGATCAAAAGTTATTGCCGGCTGCTGCACTTAAATTTCATACAGAGCAAGGTGTTACAGATACTGGAACAGCTCCTGGTGATCCGTTTACACAGGGACAATAGGAACCCTAACATAAAAAATAAAAGAAAGGACGTTTTGTCCTTTCTTTTGTTTAATTGAATAATTTTAATACTCAGCAAAACCCGCTTTACCATGTGGTGTGTCTATCACAGCTTACCCACGTCGTCTCGTTCTATAGCTTTTTGTATAAGGCCAGAATGTACCAATTGTGTATTTAATTCTCTTGGATCTACTATTTTGATTAAATCAACTTTCACTTTGTCTGAGCTATTAGACCCGGACATCAATCATAACAGATTTTCCCACATGTTGTGAACAACCGGTATATTACAATAATGGAATTATGCGGCTTTCTTCATATTAGATTTGATATCACGTAAATATTTACGCAATTCGTCAATCGCAACTAATGAGCCGTCACGTTTTTCAGCTGACCAATAATCCCAGCCATTAAAACTGACACTGTTTTGTATCTTGGCAGCCATCACATGAATAGATGCTTTGCCATATAATGTATGTAATAATTGACCATCGTGTGTAATCATAACACGTTCGCCACGTGGGCTGACCAAAGTTTGTCCGACATATAATAATCCTGCATCTATTAATTCATGGAATGCGACCTTTATCGCATCACGTTTTGGTGCAGATACTTCTATGTCTGATAAATCAATAGGGCTGATATTTGCAATACGGTTGCGTGCCGCTTTGACATAGGTTTCTTCACGGTCTATACCAATAAATTGACGTCCCAGTTCCTTAGCCGCTGCGGCTGTTGTTCCAGAACCAACAAATGGATCCAGAATTATATCGCCCGGTTTTGTAGATGCTAATATCACACGACGTAATAAATCCATCGGTTTTTGTGTGTTGTGCAAACTTTTCCCATTTTCATCTTTGACACGTTCTTCGCCCAGACATATATTCAAATCCCAATCAGAACGCATTTGTTTGCCACCATTTAATTTTTTCATTGTTTCATAATTAAATGTATATTTTCCGGTTTTTGTCGGTGTTGCCCAAATCAATGTTTCGTGTGCGTTCGTAAAACGTGTGCCACGAAAATTAGGCATCGGATTAGTTTTAACCCAAACTATGTCATTTAAAATCCAAAATCCCATGTCTTGTAAAATAGAACCCACACGAAAAATATTATGATATGAACCGATCACCCACATTGCACCATCTGGTTTTAAAATACGTTTACATTCGGCCATCCATTGACGTGTGAATTCATCATAATCAGCATTTGATGCAAAATAATCCCAATTATCACGCACTGCACGTGCAGCAGTTTGGTCTTCGGGTCTATACAAAGTTTTTTCACCCAATTGCAAATTATATGGGGAATCTGCAAACACAGCATCTACAGATGCATCAGGAATCTGACGCATAATTTTTATGCAATCGCCACATAAAATTTTATTCAGATATTCTTGCATGTTGTGTTTGTTTCTCTCTCTGATAATGTCAATTCTGGTGTATATTTTACCATATTTCAGGTGTATAAAAAAGTGTTCTGCGAATCGGTTTGTAAAAAAAACACTTGATTTTTATAAAAATGTAATTTTTTTAATGTAAATTATACTTTACATGTTAATGATAATTTTGCTATCGTTATACATTATGAGATGTCCATATTGTAATTCTACTGACAGCAGAGTGGCGGATTCCCGCCCTGATATTGGTGATGCGGTTATCAGACGCAGACGTGTTTGCAATCAATGTGGTGCAAAATTTACTACTGTGGAACGTATTCAAATGCGTGATTTGATGGTGCGTAAAAACAGTGGTAAAACAGAACCGTTTGACAGAGAAAAATTATGCCGCAGTATTAAATTGGCTTGTCGTAATCGTGATGTCAAAGATGAACAAATTGAAAGATTGGTGGCTTCTATTCAAAGACGTTTGGAAACAGAAACCGCTGATGATACTGTGACCAGTGTTCAAGTTGGACAAATGGTTGCGGATTCTTTGTTGAATTTGGATCCAATCGCATTTATTAGATTTGTTTCTGTGTATAAAAAATTTTCAAAAGTTGCCGATTTCAAAAAAATCATCAATCAAATTCCAGAGGCAGACGATGATGCAGTCGTTTGTGATTTGCCAAAAACATCACTGTTCTGAAAAATGAAAAAAATATTTGCTTTTTTAATGGCAATTTTTTTATCGCTGACTGCGTATGCGAAAAGCGATTTAGAAGTTTTATCTGATGAAGATGCATCTTTGTATTCTCAGATTTTTATTTTGCAAGCCAAAGAAAAAATTGAAGCTGCACAAAAGTTGGAACATAAATTAAAAGATAAAACTTTGATGAACGAAGTGTTATATCAAAGATTTATTTCTAAAACTTATCGGACACGTGGTGTAGAAATTCAAGATTGGATGAATAAATATTATGATATGCCTGGTGCAGACAGATTAAATAAAATGGCTGGCATTAAAAAAGTTTCTGTGCATAAACCATGGGCACCAAATATTATTACAGGTAAAGAATTTATTGAAACAGCACAATCTGAAACATGGACAGCAAAAACTTATAACGACAAAGTTACAAAAAAAATAGATAAATTTAAAAAAGCTATTCGTTCGGGCAGTTCTAAAAATGCGAGAAATATTTTAGAAGAAAGAAGCTTTAAAAGAAAAATTTCCGAATCAGATTATGGACGGCTAGCTGGGCGTTTGTCTTTTTTGTATTATACAAATGGTGAATATGAATTAGCTAAAAAATGGGGTTTTATTGCATCTGATGCAAATTCTGAATATGGCTTATGGTCTATGGGTCTGTTATATTTCAAAGAAAAAAAATACACAGAAAGTCAAAAATATTTCAGCAGAATTTTGCATTTAACACAAATAAATAATGCACGTAAAACAGAAGCGGCTTTCTGGGCAGGACGTGCAGCCAGCATAGTTGGTAATGACAAAGCAGCAACAAAATATTGGAAAATCGCTGCGGCACATCCAATGTCTTTTTATGGTGCATTGGCATCAACTATGTTGGGGGATATACCTGCGTATGAATTTTTTGACCAAGAATGTGATGATGAAGATATAACAGAATTGTTACAACATAAATATGGTAAAAAAGCGTTGGCTTTGATTCAGGTTGGTCGTAAAGACAGGGCTGAACGTTATTTAAAATATTTGGTTACATCAAAAGCAACCGATAAAACATTACATGCTGTGAATGCTGTGTCTTCAAAGTATGGTTTACCCAGTGTTTCTATTCTGGTGTCCGGTGTTATGCGTGACAGGGGGGTATTAGAAATCAATGACGATATAATTTATTCTGCACAATATCCGTTGCCTGATTGGG
>CAJONJ010000039.1 GCA_905236005.1 uncultured Alphaproteobacteria bacterium | reverse complement strand
TAGGATATGCACATTTGACTTAGTCAAAGTTTGGATAATTCCAAATTCAACTGTCTGCATATCTCTTCTTGAACAGATTTTTGAATTTCAAAAATCAATATTGATGAGCTGCTTTTATTAACAATGTTGCGATTTATTTCGCTAAAATTCAGAGGTTGGAACCTTCCTTTTTGTGTGATTTCAACTTGAAGCCCGCATATTATGTGTTTGAAGTTCCAAAAAGTCAAGTTTTTTTTCAAAAATAATTTGCAAAATATTTCATAATTTTAAAAAAGTCCAGAAATCCGGCATTTTATTCCCATATAAAAAATCATGTTTTTTTAGATTTTATTCATATTTTTAACACTAAAAGCCCCGAAAAACTGATTCGGATTAACACAAAAACCGATTCGGGCAAACCGAATCGGCCATATTTGTATAAAAAACTGCCCAAAGGGCAGTTCAAAATTAAAACCGATACATAAAGCCAATTTTAACCAAAGGATAATAATCTATCTTGTTTAATTCGTTCTGTGCATCAGCCAACGCTTTTGTTTTTGCATTTTGGTATTCATCATAGGCAGCTTGAATAGTTGAATTACCACTGTTTGCTATTATCTCTGTTCCGTTAATGTCTTTCAATCCATCAAGTGGCACATCTAAATTGATTGTTGCGTTTTTATCTACAAATACCACCCCGGCATCAAGATACAATTTAAACCCAGCATATATACCCAAATCAAAACCAGTACCAAGGTATGGACCACAGTATTTCCAGTTTACCTCTGCTTTACCACGCATTGTATCACCATCATAAGTATATTTATTGCCAGCCAATTCAAATTCGATATGACCTATTTTTTTAGTTCCTTGAATATCAGCACTTAAATCAAGATTACCTGTCATATAACCGCCAGACAATCTTAACCCACCTGCGAACCAGGTGTTTCCGAACGGATAAAAATCAACCAACAAACCAAAATGCTTAGCAGACAAATTTGCATTATCTACTTTTAAGTTATCATCAATTTCAATACCGTCATCCCCCAGCACACTGTTAATTTTTTTATTCAAAAAACTTTTAATTGGTGATGTGCTTGCAAAATCAAATCTAACACCGAATCGTTTTGCCCAAAAAGAATCAAAATCTTTATTATTATATCCGACAAAACCATTTAAACCAGAAGATACAGAAACACCCAAACCAAATTGTAAACCATGTGGCAAACGAGTTTTTGGATTTATCGATTTTGCAACCACTGGCTGTTCAGCAACAATAGTTTCTGATTCTGTTTTTAATGATTCTTCTTTTACTTCTTCTGCGGCAACAGGCATAACAAAAGTCACCATCAATGCGATTAAAGATATTTTTTTCATACTACCATCCTTCTTTTCCGTTATGAACATATTCACAGTATACTTTTTTTAATGTGATGAATTCAATGAAAATTTTTGTTTAATCATAGATGTTTTTGTGATACAATTAAATTTATGAAAAACAGAATATCTTTTTTAACCATTTTGGTTATGATGCTGGGCATAAATTATGCGACTGCATCTGAATGCATTGATGATGATTGCGAATTGGCAACAACGATTGTTACAGAAACAGAATCTGAAATTCCGGAACAAATTGATATATTAGAACCCCAACAATCATCAAACATGATTTGGGCTGTACAGGATACAGAAAACACCGATTCGCAATACGATTGCGAATACGATTACAGCTGTCCATTTGCCACAGATGAAGAATGTGCTGTGTGGTATAAAAAACCAGTTTACAAAGAATCTGTTTCGCCACGTGCACCACGTATAAATTCTTTTAAAACAGAAAATATAATTTACGCATTACAAAATAATGTAAACATGTCTGCAAATAATGCTGTTTTTGCACCATTGATAGAAAGATATAAAATGTTGATGCGTGCTTCTAAATCATGTTGCAGCGAAGGTATCATTTATAAATTGCATGAAAAAGATGCTTCTGATGCTCAAATTTATGGATTTTTAAAAGATGATGCGAATTATTTTGCGGTTGGAACACGTTGTCTGGTTATGAACAATGATGATATAGATGCGAATTATTCAAATGGTGTGAACGGTGCAATGGTGACGGCTGTTCGTAATACATGTTTATGCAAAAATCGTCATTGGTTTGATTCTTTGTTGGCACCATTCAGCGAAATATATCAACAGGTACCTGAATTTAAGTCAGCTGCATTTGATTACAGATACAAAGATGGTTTAAACAGGAATATAACCGTTTCTGTAAATAACGATGTCCAAAACACTATAAATATGCTGGCTTCGTGTCCAGATTAAACAAATAAAAAAATGCCCAAATGGGCATTTTTTATTTATTATCATTGTTAGGTATATTTCTTTTGTGAACCATCGGATTGTTACGCAAGAATTCTCTTAATGGAACAGCAGGATATCCCATCCATACCCCTTTATCACCGATATTGTTATTGACACCACTTTTAGCACCAATCTGAGCATAATTACCAATATGAACCCCATTTGCAACACCAGTTTGTCCACCCATCATCACATAATCGCCAATAACGACACCACCAGCCAAACCACAACCAGATGCAATAAAGCCTTCTTTGCCGATAACCACATTGTGTCCCAGTTGGCATAAATTATCAATTTTGGTATCATCACCAACCATAGTATCTGCCATCATGCCACGATCTATACATGTATTAGCACCAATCCAAACATTATTGCCCAACACAACACGACCAGCATGCGGTATAAACACATTATGTCCATTCTGACGAGTAAAACCGAATCCGTCTTTACCGATTACAGCATTTGCATTTATCACGCAATCTGAACCGATTGTAGCGTTTTCTATGTGTGCACCAGAATAAACGACTGTTCCTGACCCCAGAACAACATTACGCCCAATGAAAGCACCTGGATAAATTTTAACATTTGGTTCCAACACAGCACCACGTTCCACAGTAGCGAATTGTCCGATATAAACAGAACGTTTTTTACGGAAAAACACGCCACGTTCAACCCTGGCAAAATAATGAATACCGCGTCTTGGTTTTTCACGATAAATTTCGCCCAAAATTTTAACGATATTACCACGTGGTGTATCTGTAATTAACAAAGTTGCACCCTTTGGGGCATCATCAACATGTTCGGGTTGTAATAAAATTACAGATGCTTTGGTATTATGCAATACTTCTATGGGTAATATTTTAAAAACAACATGATTACGTTCAGTTGAATAGAAAGCCAGCTGTCCAGGTTTAGCATCTGCGATTGGTGCAACACCATTGACAACAGTTTTTGGGTTACCACGTAATTCTAAACCGAATTTTTTAGCCAATTCGCCGGCAGTTGTTTTATTTGCACGTGGTCCAAATAATAATTGTAATAACCGTTTCATTTTATACCCTTTTGTGTTTGTGGAAATTATAAAAATATCAGATTAAAAAAGCAACACAAAAGTTAAGATATCAGCATACGAAATTTGCAACACAAACAAAAGCACATAAGTGTTTTTGTCATGCTGAGCAGACACAGTCTGCGTGAGCATCCAGGTTTCTTTAAAATTCAGCACAACGTGCTGACTACATTTTAATTAACAATTCAAATATTCAAACAAATCTATCCAGTCTGGATTCATAGATTCTATTAAATTCTTCTTTTTATTTCTGTTCCAAGATTTTATTTGTTTTTCACGTTGTATTGCATATTCAGGATTTTCAAAAACTTCCATATAAACCAATTTATTTATATTATATCGCGCTGAAAAACTGTTCTTGTTTAAATGTGTTTTATGTTCAAAAGAACGTCTGGATATATCATTTGTTACACCAGTATATAACGTTCCGTTTTTACCAGAAGCCATTATATAAACCTAATATTTGTATGGTTCATGATATTTTTTCATAGTAAAAATATTAATTTCATCCTTTTAAATTATCAAGAAAAATCAGTCGGCTTCGCCGAAGTTTTGATTAACCTGGATTGCCACGCTTACGCTCGCAATGACACAAACTGCGTTTGTTGTCTGTATTGTAAATTATGTTTATGAATTGTTTGACTAATAAAAAAACCAGTCTGCGACTGGTTTTTTTATTGATTTATATTATTTTTGTTAATCCACTGTCAGACCAAATGGTGTCAAGAATGGTGCAACATAGTCTGGACCAACATAGCAGTTCAGATGTTTACTTAAACTTTCTCTGAATTCTTTTTCTGCTTTGTTTTTAGCTTCTTCTTCTTTCAGTTTAAACACTGTTGCAGTTACACCACCAGCCAACGCAGCAGTTGCAGCACCACCTAACAATACACCGGCAGCCATATTACCACTGTTGTTCTTTCTGATGTTTTCAGCATTCTTGCTGATACATGCAGATCTGACTTCACTTAATTCACTTTCCACATCAGATACTCTACAGTTATAGCTACCATCACTCCCAGAACATACCTTACCACGGTTATCAGAATCTGCCTGTACACATTTACGACACTTCTTACGGTCAATATCTTCATTGCTACCATTACTATAGAAACTGATTCCTGATAATTTGCTCAGCAAACTACTGTCAATATTTGCGGCACGTGCATCACTTAGACCTTCACGACATTTGCTGGTTGTCCCATCCAAACATGCTTCAATGTTCTTTGCACAGCTGCCAGCATTTGTTTTATCACTATAGTTCTGTTTGATATCTTCGTTTGCCCACAAACTGCTGATATCACCGCCCATTTCTTTCTTTTGCAGATACTTTGTGATTAAACCACCAGCACCACCGCCCAATGCAAATCCACCGACTGTTGACCACACCATAGCCGCAATTCCTTTTTTGCTGCTTAATTTCCATTCGCCGCCAGCTTTTTCGCGAATATTGTCAGCAACCTCATTAACTGTTGCGGAGCTTAACCAAGAACCACAGACAATTGGACTGCCCACTGCAAAGTATGCTTCTGATTCTTTGGCCAGCATTTCATTTAATTCTTGGGTATCAGCCAACAATGTAACTTTGACACGACAGAATGAATTATACACATCGTTACTGATTGTTAATTGATTTGGCTGGAAACCTTTGGTGGTGTAATCTTGGGGTAATCTTGTTCCCTTTGGTTTCACCCACGCATAGGTTGACTCGTTGCCACTTAACCCATCTTGGTTCATGGCTTTACATCTGTTTGCCAGTCTTGTTTGTCTTGCTTTTTCTTGGGATTGTGCGATTCTTTCTTCACCCTGCAAGATATCAGCAAACAATGTTTCTGCACCTTTTTTCACAACGAACGATTCATATGAATCAGTCATTTCTTCGTCATAATTACAACCATCTGCGTTTAAACCACATAAATTAGATATGCTACCTTCTTTACAGTTACCAATGGTTTTAGAAATACGACAACCTGTGACATATTTTCCTGTTTGGTGAGAACCTACAACCTTGGTACCAATCCAATCCGAACTAACACTCTGACTCTGTCCCCAAACATTGCCGTTATTTTCAACTGCTTGTCTAGCGGCAGCAACCTTGAAACTTTCTGCACATGCTTCAGAACCGGTTACAACGTCATAGCACAAACCAGTTACGACTGTGTAATCCAACAACCCACCCATTTTGTTCATAGAATCAGCAAAACCAGACCCTACTTGTTGCACATGATTAAAACCATCGGGGTTTTTTTGACTGTCTTCACCGTTATACCATGTATACATGTCAGACATTATATCTGTTCTGTTACGGAAGCAATTTTCATAATTTGCACCACACATTGTTTTAACACAGCTTTTTGCTGTATTTTTACAATCTGTTGTCAATTGTTCCAATGCCTTTGGACTGAAAGATGTTGCCAAAGATTTATTCAACATACCAACCGCACCAATTGGGTCCGATGCGATAGTAGCTATATCGCTGTTATATTCTGGGAACAATACAGCAAATACGTCAGTGCTATCACTATCATAAGTTACTGCACTGTTGTCCATAGCTTTCTTTTCTGCAATATACGCACAATATGGATCCATATTTACAATCGCACGACATCCCATCTTAATTTCGTTGTATGTGTTTTTGCCATTGATAGATACCCCGTTGGTTGAATCATAACTTTGCTGATAACATACAGCACCTGAACCACCACCACATGTACGCATTACACAATTTTTAATTGTATCTACACAGTTAGCAGATGCCTTGGCATCATATTTTTCAATGATTGCATTTAATTTTTCACGCATAGAACCATTGAAACGATCTGCATAAATTGTGCCGTATACTTCTTCCATATTATCAACATCGGTCAAATCTGTTTTTTTGGTTGGTTCACGACCATTCGCAGTCATAAAACAGAATCTGTTTGTTCCGATTTTTTCACGACACATATTTTTAATATATCTTTTGACATATTTAGCTGTGATTTTGTAGTCACCACTGTCATCTGTCCAAAATGAATCTTTTGGATTATCAGAATCTTTTAATTTTTGTTTAATAGTGTCAATGTAATTGGAAAGTGTGTCAGAAGAGCTAACCAATTGGCCTTCTTTTACATTTTGCTCACCCGCTTTACCTGTAATGCTTGAAGCATTATCTGTTAAAAAACTTGAATCCATATTATCTATCATCAAGGCAGCAGCCAAAGGTTCACCCTCAATACATTTTGCTGGATTTTTGCTGCACGCATCCAAAATACAACGGTCTGCAACCTTGTAACAAGTGTTCACAGCATTTAATGCCGCAGTATTTAAACCACTGTTAATCCAAGATTGTATCAAAGAAGCACCATCAATTTCACGCCCATCTTTACAAGCCTGAGTCTGAGTAGCAGTATGATCTAAACTGCAATAAAATGCTGCACGACCCGCTTCGCCACAACGTGCCAAATGTGATGCACATTTCATAGCCTGAACTTTGAATTCTGTTTGATTTGTGCATAATTCAAAATCTTCGCCACATACGTCATCTTTTAACAAACATCTTTCATATTTCTTTCTGCATTCTGCCAATCCATACAAATTGTTGCCATATCCACCACCAATCCAACGTCCAACCAAACTACTGTCTGATGTAACATATTTGGTTCCGTCTGTGTTCACCCCATAAGAAATAGTAGGATACACATAATCAACAACCTCTGTATTCGTAGCATTCAATATTGGTTGCCCCAATGCACTGATTGCAGTTGTTCCAAACAAATCCATGATACCAGATGCACTGCACTGAATCAAAATATGATCGCATTTTGGCATTTTGTTATGGAATAAAAATCTGGTCGGACATTCTTCAAAATCTGTGCCACAAACATCCGGTGCAAACACGCAGTTTTTATAGCTATTTATACATTCCGAATTCGCCATCAAAGATGCAGCTGTGGTTCCAGTTGCAATAACAGAACGCAACGGATTTGTTAAATGTCCCGCAATTGACGGATAACGTGTTGTCGCTTTGGTCGTCACACTGACACGTGATGTCGCACCAAATGCAACAGGTATTACAGTCATTATAGCCAAAAAACTAACGGTTTTGATAAGATTTTTCATCCCCTTTCTCCATTTACTTTGTCTTTATTCTATCATAGTTTCAAAAATAATAAAAGCAAAAAATCACATAAATTACGATTATTTTTATCTTATTCGTTATCGGAATCTAAAATTGCTTTCAATTCCAACATGTCGTCTGGTAATCTGGATTTGAAATGCATTTTTTCACCGGTTACAGGATGCGTAAATTCCAGTATTTCTGCATGCAACATTTGACCGCTGTGCGTTTTCAAAAATTCCAGTAATTCTGGGTTTTTAACCCCACCCAGATGATTTTTTTCACGACCATACAATGGGTCACACAAAACAGGAAAACCATGTGCAGATAAATGAACCCTGATTTGATGTGTGCGACCAGTCAATAATGTGCAACGAAACATAGATATTCCACTGGTTGTCCAAACGTCTGACACGTTAACAATCGTATGTGCTGGTTTTCCACCAGTTTTTACCATAGACATTTTTTGTCTGTTTCTGGACGAACGAGCAATATTCCCAGTTATATCTGCCCCAGCCCATGTCGGAACACCCCAGACAAACGCAATATATTTGCGGGTCAAATAATGTGCTGAAAATATCTTGACCAATCCACGATATGCAGCATCACTTTTTGCAAAAACCATTACACCACTGGTGTCTTTGTCCAATCTGTGAACAACACCTGGTCTGGTTTCACCCCCCAAAGCCGACAAATGCGTATATGACAATAAATTCTGAACCAATGTTCCTGTTTTATTGCCCGCTGATGGATACATAACCACACCACGTGGTTTATTTATCACAATTATATCATCATCTTGGTATAAAATTTCCAGATCAAAATCTTGGGATATATTATCATAGGCTATGTCGGTTTTTATGTCAGGTATCGTGACAATAAATTTGTCGTTTAATTTGGTTTTATCAGACATTTTAACCGAACCATTATCTGAACGTTTTATTTCAAATTTCTGAATTTCACTGCGAGAAAAATCAGGCATCTGGGCAGATAAAAATTTATCTAATCTGATACCTGTGTTTTCTGAATCTACGATGAATTCTTTTGTTTCAGCCATTATTTATATTCTTTCCAATCTTTGCCACGTTCGCATTTTGTTATATCTATTGTAAAATCACTGTTGCCAGATACCGGACATGTCAAAATACCAGTTGATACAGAATCCAAAGCATCTTCGGTTGCATTACGCCACGAAAAAGATATCGTTTCAGGTTTATGAACACAAACCAACCTTAGATGGCCAGACATTTTACCGTTTGGCGATAACCAAACACGAACACTGTCCGCTTCGCCATAACAAGGAAACGAATCCAAATAATACAAAACCAATCCCTGTTTAACCAAAGATTTATCTTGTCCAACAAATTTACCCCTGAACTGTTGCCATGGCAAACCAGTTACCGCAGACCAATCAACTGTTGTAGAAAAAATGCTGACACGTGGGTTCGTGTCAGACGCACCATTTGCAGACCACCCCATCGCACATGGTATTAACATCAACATAAACAATAATATTTTCTTTGACATTATTTTGATTCCTTTAATTCAACTGAAACACGTTTCACGTTGGTCGGGTCAACTGACAAAATATGATTAAACGTCACAGTGGTTTTGGGTTCTATCAAAGTTGCTGGTGGCATAAATGCCTGACGAGAAATCACATTATTTGCACCATCATAAGATAAAATTATTATGCCCGGTAATCCATATATGTCTTCTGTGTGATTTGTTATGTTACCAGATACAAAAATCCGATTATTACCATCTGCATCTTTGACCAAATGAACACTTTTTTCATCTATGTGAGCAACCAATTGTTTCCGTTGTTCTGCATGATGTTGAAATTTTACAATCGCTACAAATGAAAATATACACGCAGCAATCAAAGCACACAAAACAACCAAGAATCTGGATAAAACGCCATTACCTGAAAAACGTCTGTGCGGAACCCAAACATGTCCACATATCGCACACTTTACAGGCACCCCAGATATCTTGGTTAATGTATATTCTGTTTTACAAAAATCACAAGTTATTTTCATAGTTTTTTATCCTGTTGTTTGTTGTAATGTATAACACAATTTATTCTAAATTCAACATTTGATATTTTTCACGCACACGTGTTTGAATTTCATGCAGTGCATTCAGATAATCCCCAACTGTGGCATTTGAATTTGCTGTTAACGCACCAAACAATAATGTTGTTGATGTGCCTGATTTGGATTCTTGGGCAAAGATAATGCGACCCAATCGTGATAATTCCGGAGAACTGATGTCTGCAAAACGAGCCTTTTTACCTTTGACATCCCAATAAAAACTGGAATCTTTGGAATCTTGGATTTTTTCACTGATGTATAAACGTGGGGTCACAGAACCTGTGTATCCAACACTGACATAAGATGCCTGAACATGCCCCAACATCAAATCCATATCACCTATGATTCTTAATGTGGCTTCTTTGCCTGTTTCAGAATTTATAGTAAAACCATTTAATGTCAGATTATTCACATACAAATCATTTGTATAAAATGATGAAAATTTTCCTGAATCTGCCAAAGACAAAGTACCAGAAACATTCATTGTTCTGGAATCTGCTGTCAAAGTACCATTTACAACTGCATTATTTGTAACATAAATAGAATCTAATGTAACACGATTTGCAAAAATCAAAGAATTCGCATTGATTTTTCCAGATGCAAATTTTTCTTCAAATTGTGCTTTGGTTACATCTAAGAAACCAACATTATTTATATCATGCCCATCCAGATTTAACGAAGACTGCATTGTTGAATCAGCTTTGTTTTCAGATGGCAGACGCCATAAATATTCTGTATTACCACGCTTGACATTTGTAACACCAACAATTCCTTTGGTTGCAGACACCCCAAAATCCGCAGCATTCGCATGAAAAGCACCAAAACCACCATATGTCGTGTTACCTTCTATAAACCCATATTTTCCACCACCAAGATTTACTATTTCACGAGTTCGCAAAGGTGACATTTTTTCATTATTTAAAATTACTATGCCCTGCAATGTAGATTTATTGTTATTGTCAGACGATTTCAATATTCTTAATTGATAATCATTTTTAAATGTATCTGCCATAGAATCAGGTAAACCATAATTTATTAAATCAGCCAACCGGATTCTAAATATGTTTTTACCGACTGGTTTCATCAACACACTTTTGTTTTCAATTATATAACGTTCCAATGCGTTTTGAACAGTTTCCATTTGATTTGAAATTGCAATATTTCTGGATCTGGTTATTGCAGTCTGCTGATATCTGAATATAAACGGAATTATGATAGCCGCCAAAGCTATGGACATCATCAATTCAACCAACATACCACCATGTTGATTATTTGATTGTAAAAAATTATTCCGTTTTATTTTCATTTTGTTTGCCAATTTGTTGATAATATGTTTTTAAATTCGTTTATGTCTGGAACTGATGGAATAGATGCTCTGGTTAACATCAATTTAGAAAAAGACGGTGGAATATTAGTTGGAAATGCCCAAGAACCTATTTGCAACGGTGCTTTGGTTGAAATCAATAATTCACCAGAAACAGTTATACCAAAATTATCTACGAAAATCATTTCATCAGCAGAAATATATGGTGTTAAAAGTTTACTGGTTGCAATACCATTAAAACCGCTGATATTTTTTACACTGCTGGATTTTAACACTAAATTTCCAGCCACATTTACTGAATTGGCCACAGTCGCAGAATCAACAACTAATCTGCCATGGGTAACATATTTGTTTCCGTTTAATTTTTCGGCCACAATCGTTCTGAATCCATTAGTATCACCCGTCACCCGCATAGAACCAATTTTTATATCTGATGAATTCATATTTGCACCAGATGTAAAATACACAGTGTCGGCATCTACAACATCAGATTTTACAAACACTGCATCTGCATCTAATATTTTTGTAGATACAGATTTAATATCTGCAACATTTAATAAATTAAAATTATTCATATATAAATCTCGTTGCATTTGATTCAAACCATCTTCACCCATTGTGCCACGATGTAAAAATCTTGATTTATCTATACCAGCAAAATCACGAGAAATTCTAAATACTAAATCACCCACTTTGAAATCATCTGGTGCTGACGCAGCCCAAATATCTGAATACGCAACTCCATCTTCACGAACAATTGCAGCATCTTCTCCGATATATTTAGCAACATTGGATGCACGAAAAGCAGAATTGTTCACATCAAAAGCTAAATAAACATCTGTAATCACAGCACCATTTATTTTATATTTATCTATAAAACCAGCATGTGCGTTTGGAGCAATTGCTTGCAAATCTTCATCATTTAATTTTATTTCCACTGTATCTGGCCATTGTGTTTGATTGATACGCAGATAATTTATAACACCATCACGCAGTTTAACAATCTGATTAGCTTTGGCAATATCTTGGACATCATAAGAAATGTCCATGATTTGATTATACAAAAACGGCGATACAGCAAAAACTATTGCAATAGCCAAAATCACTTCTAACACAGAAGTTCCATGCTGTGCATGTGATGATAGTTTATCAAAATATTTTTTACATACAGTCATTTCGCCCATTCATCAAACATTGTTTTATATTTATTCTGTTTTCTAATCTTTGCCAAAAAACGTACTGACATATAATATTTTGAATCAAAGATTTTGAATTATAAATTCCGTTTAAACCAGCTATAATTTCTTTGCAAGAAACTTTCTGACCGGTTGTATCTTTGGCATCTGCGATTATTTCAAACGAATCATTATTTATAGTATCAATATACACATCTGGTAACACAGATGTTCCAGCAGGTCTGATATCTATTAAAACGGCCCCACTCCGACCATTTAATAATCCATACGAAGTTTGATCACGCAAAGTTATATTCGCAGCCGATATACTGCCGACATCTATACCAGATTTTGAATTATATTCAAAGCTTGTTGGATCCACATAAACATCTTGACCACGAGATGCATCAATGAAAGCATTTACATCTAATCGTTCTGTTATAAACGTAAAATTGTCTGCACGTACAGAACCACGAATCAACCAATCCGCCGGACCAGCAAAACCTGTTCGAGCTTCCGCCATAGAAAAATCATACACAGATGCAACATCAGATTCAAAAGAACCAGCTGTTCCAAATTTTGAAATAGTTCTTAGCGATATATCACCAACGTTTAATTCACCACGCACCAACGATAATGCTGCACCACCATCTGCATTTTGAAAAACTGTTTTTACAGCGAATAAATCTTTGATGTTATTTTTATCTTTGTTACCGGATTCCAGTCCATATAAATTCAACACACCAATTTGAGCTGTTTCAAAAACACCGTTTCTGGCAAACAAAACACCAATTTGTTCTATTTTGTTATTATCCATATCTAATTCAGATAAAAAACCGACATTTGTATTAAACTCTTTTTTCATAACAATATCTGAATACACCGTATCAATTGGAATATAAACATGTATAACATTACCATTTTTTTGTTCTGCATAAAAACCAATTCTGCGTGCTAATTCAGCCAATTGCATTTTTGATAATTTTCCACCTGTAATTTTTATATAGCTTATTATACCTTTGTCATTTTTATCTATGATTAACGACAATTCCTGATTTAAACTGGTTTTTGGAACAAACCCCAAAGGTAGTCCGTATGATTCCAAAGTATGCACAAACTTTGTCCCAGATAATTCTGTAATTTTGTATGGCAAATCTTCTTTTTTTTCACGCACATAAATACGGGCAGCTGTATAAGCAGTTTCAATTTGTTCTGTGGCGGCATACATTTGTGCAGCTTTGTCTCTGGCTGAAATTTTACTGGCAAAAAAGGGTATAAATGCAAAAACCAAAGTTAATGCCAATAATGCCTGTAATAAAAAACTACCACGTTGATATTGCAAAAAAACTCCCCCTACAAACCAAAGCATAGCAATTGAAAAAAATTATTGCAATCAGTTTTAAGATGTTTTATTATTTGTATGCTGAAAACAAAAAACGGTAATGGGATTGCTGTTAAAAATTATTCCCTTGTATTAAAAAATAAAAGTAAAAGAACATGCAAAATAAAAAAAATCAAACGTCTGTTGGTCAGATGATTCAACGCTGTCATAAATGGCGTCAAAAAAGAAAACAATATATTGATTTGGCACGTCAAACGACTGATGAAATTGAACGTGAACGTCTATTACAAACGGCTGAACACTATGGTCGTATTGTCAATGAAGAACAAATCAAAATTGATTCTCAGCGTGATCCAAAAGACAAAACAGCTGTATCAGAAGAAATTGCTGAATCTGTTGAAAATACAGAAAATGCTGATGCAACGGACTCAAATGATGACGAAGAAATCGGGTTTCCTGATTTTATCACTAATTTGAAATAATTTTGAATCTATTTTTTATTGAAATCGGGTATTTATTTGCTATGCTGAACACAAAGGAAGCATTATGGAAAATAATTATACCGTTTTAGCTCGTAAATATCGCAGTCAGGATTTTGAATCTTTGATTGGTCAAGACGTGTTAGTCAAAACATTGACAACCGCTATTAACACAGGTCGTATTGCACATGCATATATTTTCACGGGTATTCGTGGGACTGGTAAAACCAGTACTGCACGTATATTGGCAAAGGCTTTAAATTGTCTGTCTTCAGACAAAGCCACTTCAAAACCATGTGGTAAATGCGAAAACTGTTTGGCTATTGCTGCTGGGCAACATATTGACGTTATGGAAATTGATGCTGCATCACATACTGGTGTGGAAAACATGCGTGAAATTTTAGATGCTGCATTATATCGTCCCACAAATGCAAGATACAAAGTTTACATTATTGACGAAGTTCACATGTTATCAACCAGTGCTTTTAATGCATTGTTGAAAACATTAGAAGAACCACCTGCACATGTTATATTTATTTTGGCAACTACTGAAATCAGAAAGGTACCAGTAACTATTTTATCCAGATGTCAAAGATTTGATTTAGCTCGTGTGCCAGTTGAAACTTTGAAAAAACATTTTGCATGGATTGCAGAACAAGAAAAAATTGAATTATCTGACAGTGCAAATGAATTGTTGGCTCGTGCGGCTGATGGTTCAGTACGTGACGGATTATCTTTATTAGACCAGGCAATCGCCCAAACTGGCGGTCATGTTAATGAAACTGCTGTATTGGATATGTTAAAAAGGACAGACCGTGGTACAGTTGTTGAATTTATGAAAACAATTTTATCTGGTGATGTAAATGCCGCTATAAGTAAATTAGATGAAATTTATAATAATGGTGCAGATTTAACAATGCTGTTAAATGATATGATGGAATGGACACATTGGGCAACTCGTATGTATCCGTCTTTACGTTTACAAGAAGCTATGTCATCACCATACACAGCAGATCAACGTGAAACAATAAAAGAAATAAACAAAAGTATTTCTTTGAATACATTGTCTAGAATCTGGCAGGTTATGATTGCAGCTGTACCTGAATTACAAGCATCAAGCAATCAAAAACAATGCTTTGATATGTTAATTATCCGGTTGATGCATATTGCTGACATGCCGTCAATTCCTGAATTATTAAAACAAAATCAAGATGTTCAACCACAAAAAATCACACCCAAAACAGAAGTTCAACCAGAAACAGAAAAACCAAATTTTTTAAATATAAAAACATCTGATGAATTGGCTACCGCATTACATAATGCCCGGGAATTGTTGTTATATTCTTATTACAGTAACAATCTAGAAATCGTAAATTTTGAAGATGGAAAGATAAAATATTTTGACCGCAAAGGCGATAAAGACTTTTCACAAAAATTATCTTTGTGGTTAAAAGATAAAACTGGTAAACCATGGGAAATTGAAACATTATCAGAATCACCACACCAGCAGACTGTTGTGGAACATGCAAAATCTGAAATTGCAGAAGACCCAATGGTGGCGGCTGCTATGGGTTTATTTGAAGATGCAGAAATTGTAAATATTTCTAAATGATAATTACCACAGGGGGTAAAATATGAGAGAACAATCAGGTCGTTCATTGATAGAAATTATAGGTGTCTTAGCAATTGGCGGTATCATGGTTTCTGCAGTATTCGCTATGTATCAGTCTGCAAACCAACGACA
Source organism: uncultured Alphaproteobacteria bacterium (assembly GCA_905236005.1). Taxonomy (GTDB): domain Bacteria; phylum Pseudomonadota; class Alphaproteobacteria; order Rs-D84; family Rs-D84; genus Enterousia. Next base: position 93,821 of record CAJONJ010000039.1, on the reverse strand, counting down.
AAAAAGATTGATTGCGTCTGAAACCTTAAATGACATTGTGACCAAAACAAAAACTTTGTTAGAATATTCTGGATACCAGGTTGTATCTGTTGATTATTTAATTGAATCAGGTGCATTGCATAATGACAAAGCACCCATAGGTGATTCAGATTGGTCTGTTACACCATCAATTGATGGCACAGAATTTTCTATCAATCTGGTTGGATTATCTTTTGATGATTGTGCATATTTTGCAACCAAAAAATTTAATTGGGCAACCAAAATAACAGTTAACGGATACGAATCTCAAAATGGTTCTTTCTGTTTAAAAACAGGCGATAACAAAATATCTTTTTTTGCAAAATAATGAAAATACAAAAAATCATTTTATACGGATTATTATTTGGATTGTGTGGCTGTATGCAATATCACAGTCCCGAACGTAACACATGGTCACAAATATTAGCAGGAACCAGTTTTACGGATATGAACGAAACATCTAAAACCGCTAAATTACCGGTATATATGGGTCATGGGGGCAAAATTATCACAACCAATGGAAATTTATCACCGAATATGCAATATGGCGACAAAAACAATATAGATAATACACAACTGATAAATTATATGTCAAAGATGGAATATGAATTATATGACAGTCTAAGAAAACCTGGAATTTCTGTACAAAGAGCTGGAACTGATGTTGTTGTTATTTTGGTTCGTGATGCAATTATGGAACCAAATATTGCAGATATTTCAAAAGATGGTGCTGATACATTAAAGATAATTGATACAATATTAAAAAAATATAATGCTACATTTATGGAAATTGCCGGATATACAGATGCCATGAAAAATACAACAGCTGCAAAATCTTTGTCATTAGATATGGCTCAACGTGTTGGTGTATATTTTGCACAACATGGTATATCTACATCACGTATGTTTATTGTTGGACGTGGATCTGCACGACCAATTGCAGCCCAAGATGACATTGGACGGTTGGCTAATCGTCGGGTAGAAATAAGAATCAGTCCTGCCAGATAAAAATTCTTTGCGTTTTTTTGTAAAGATTGCTATATTCATTGTGATTAATCATTCCTGCTTTGCAGGATAAATAACAAAAGGAAGGTTTAAAATGAATCAAAATAACATAGTTAAAAAATATACAAAAATGGGTATAATCGCCGCAGCAGTCATAGCTGTTGCTGTGTTGGGCATATTGGCAATATCTGCCACCAGAACAAACAGATCTTTGGACAGTGCATTGTCTGATGTATCTACAAATGCTGCAACAGCAGCTGAATTAAGAATCGCTGTTATCAGCATGGATAAAATTCAGATGAATGCCAAAGTGTTACAAGATTTACACAAACAACGTGCATCTTTTGAAGATAAATTAAAAACAAAGTTAGAAAAAGAACAAAAAGCTTTGGAAAAAGAAAAAAGCGATATTGAAAAATCCCAAGACGTATTAGCCCAAGAAGCTTTGCAACGTCGTGTTGTAGATTATCAACGTCGTTTAAATGGTTTGCAACGTGATATAGCGGAAAAAGCACAAGCAATTGAAGCTTCTTACCAAGACGCATTAAACACAATTCAAAAGAAACATTTGGACCCAGTTATAGAAGGAATTATCGCAAAGAAAAAATTGTCTTTAGTGATTGATGGTCGTATGGCACGTGTTGGTAACGACGTTGCAGAATTAGATATAACTGATGATGTTGTAAAAACTTTGGATAAAAAAGTATCTTCTATGAAGATGGCAACACCAAAAGGTTTCTAAAAAAACATAAAAAAAACACCGGTAAATACCGGTGTTTTTTTATTTTAATATTACAGTTCTGCTTTGACTTCTTGAATTTCGTAACATTCTACCCTGTCACCTTCTTTCAGGTCATTATATTTATCAAAACTCATACCAAATTCAACACCAACTGTAACTTCATTGACTTCGTTCTTTTCACGACGCAATTGCCCAATTTTGCCATCATAAATAACAACATTATCACGCAGCAAACGAACAAAAGCAGATTTTTTGATAACACCTTCACTGACACGACAACCCGCAACTTTGATGCCTTTGCCAACAGTGAACAACGCAATAACATCTGCATATCCAATGAATTTTTCGTGTTTTTCTGGTGCTAGTTTTCCAGACAAAATTTCTTTGATTTCATCTGTAATGCGATATACAACACTGTGATAACGTATATCTATACCATTGTTACGTGCCATGTCACGCACAGTTGAATCAGCACGCACATTGAATGCAATTATGACTGCACCTGATGCGGTTGCTAATCTGATGTCGCCTTCTGTAATCTGACCAACACCAGCAGATAATAATTCTACACCTGCTTTGTCAGAATTAAATCCACGTAACATATCAGAAATAGCTTCTACTGAACCCTGAACGTCCGCACGCAAGATAACAGGCAAAGTCAATTTTTTGTTTTCATCACGTTTTGCAAATAATTCTTCCAATGATGAACGTTTAACAGCGTTTGCTTTATCTTTCGCTTTTTGAACACGATATGCCGCAACTTCACGTGTTTGAGCCTCTGTTTCCATCACGTGTAATTCATCACCAGCAGATGGGACAGATTCTAAACCCAAAACCATCGCAGGCTGTCCAGGTTTAACACTTTTTACACGAACACCATTTGAATTTACCAATCCACGAACACGTCCAAATGTTTCACCAACAACAAAAACATCACCCACAGACAATGTTCCTTGGCGTATTAATACTGTGGCAACCGCACCTAAACCTTTTTCCATTTTAGCTTCTACTACATATGCAGATGCTAATATTTCTGGGTCAGATTTCAAATCCATCATTTCAGCTTGTAATAAAATAGCCTCTTCTAATTTATCTAAACCCATTTTTGTTTTAGCGGATATTTCAACACATTGAACATCACCACCCATGTCTTCAACTTGTACTTCCTGTTGCAACAAATCTGTTTTTACCCGCTGTGGATCAGCTTCTGGTAAATCACATTTATTTATAGCAACAATAAATGGAACCTTGGCAGCACGAATATGATTTATTGCTTCTATGGTTTGTGGCATAATAGAATCGTTTGCCGCAACAACCAAAACAACAATATCCGCAATCTGTGCCCCACGAGCACGCATAGCTGTAAATGTTTCATGGCCAGGTGTATCCAAAAATGTTATCATCGCACCTGATTTAGTTTTTACTTCATACGAAGAAATATGTTGAGTAATACCGCCTGCTTCGCCTGCTGTAACATTTGAATTACGAAAAGCATCCAACAATGACGTTTTACCATGATCAACGTGTCCAACAACTGTGACCACCGGTGGTCTGGATTGCAATCTGTCAGCATGTGGTTGTTCTTCTAAAATATTAGCATATGGTTTAACATCAACACGTTTGACTGTGGCACCAAATTCAGCAGCAATCAATTCAGCTGTATCTGCATCAATAGATTGGTTTTGTGATGCCATCATTCCCATTTCCATCAATTTTTTGATAACATTACCAACCTTTTCAGCCATAGCAATTGCTAAATCTTTCACTGTGATTGTATCGCCCAGTGTAACCACATGTTCAACTTTCTGTGGTGCTGTAAAGACTGCACGTGCTTTGTCACGAAAACGTTTTAACGATGCTTCGCTTCGTCTGCGATTTGCACCACGCAAACCGATTTCATCATCATCGTCATCGCCACCACCAATAATAATATCGTGTATAGAAATTTTTCCACCACGTTTAAAATCTTTTTTAAACCGATTTTGTTTATTATTTTGACGATTATAATCTTCTTCGTTATCGTTGCGACGATTATTATTATAATTAGAAGATGTGTTATTATTTTTCTGTTTATTTTCGTGAGTATTTTCACGTGGAATAACTGCAACTTCTTCTGATTGAGATTCAATGATTTCGTTTTCACGTTGTGCCAATTGTTCTTTGACTTGTTCGTATTCACGATTTTCACGTTCTATTTCTGCTTCACGAGCTTTACGAGCAGCTTCTTCTTCGGCTTCACGTTTTCTGCGTTCTTCATCACGTGCCTTTGCCGCTGCCAACACAGCCATCAATTTTTCATCAGCTGCATTACGTGCAGGTTCAACCTTTTTAGGTTCATCACGTAATTCTTTGTTTCCTGGTGCAACAATGCGACGGCGGCGTTCTACAAACACCGCATCGCCTTTCTTGCTTTGCACTGCATCAATAGTTACAGATTTTCCAAGTGTCAATGTTGCCATATTTTAACCTTTGGTTAAATTATTTTTGTTTATTTATTCAGCATCTTCATCTGGGACAATACCATATGCCAATTCACGTGCTTTCATAACAACACGTTCTGCCAAACGTTGAGACATGGTATCTTCACCCAAAATTTCGACCAATTCGTCTGCTGCTAAATCAGCCAAATCAGATAAAGATTTAATATCAGCTTCACCCAATTTCATGATTACAGGACGTTTGATAAAATCAAAGTTTAACAAATCATCTTGCATGCCCATTTTATGACCTTTGTCAAAATAATCTTGTTCTACTTTGGTTAAATAATTTTTAGCACGATTTTGCAATTCTGTTGCTAATTCTGTATTAAAGCCTTCTATGGATTCTAATTCAGATTGTTCAACATATGCAATTTCTTCTATGGTTCTGAAGCCTTCTGTAATTAACAATTGTGCAATTGTTTCATCAACATCCAAAGCAGTTGTGAACAATTCTGTTTTTTCTTTGAATTCTTTCGCACGACGTTCTTGTTCTTCTGCTTCACTCATAACGTCAATATTCCAACCTGTTAACTGAGAAGCCAAACGAACATTTTGACCACGACGACCAATTGCCAAAGACTGTTGATCTTCTGTCACAACAATCGCAGCTGTGTGTGTATCTTCATCAACAATAATTTTTGCAACTTTTGCTGGTTGCATTGCGTTAACAATAAACACAGCAGGATCTTCTGAATATAAAATCACGTCAATTTTTTCACCGTGGCATTCGTTTATCACAGGCTGAATACGTGTTCCTTTGATACCAACAGTCATACCAACTGCATCAATAGATGGGTCTTGGGTTTCCACTGCTATTTTAGCATGTGAACCTGGTGCACGAGACACTGATTTAATTTTGATAATACCTTCGTATATTTCTGGGACTTCCTGTGTAAATAATTTTGCCATAAACATAGGATGTGTTCTGGTTAAAAATATTTGTGGACCTGAATTTGAACGCACAACATCCATTATCAAAGCACGAACTCTGTCACCAACTGCCAATTTTTCACCAGGTATCAATTCTGTATTTTTAATATAACCTTCTGCTTTGCCATTTATATCAACAAAGACGTTTCCAAATTCAATACGTTTAACAACACCGTTTACAATATCGCCTATATTGTCTTTGAATTCTTCATATTGACGACCCTTTTCTGCATCACGAACACGAGCTGTCATGATTTGACGTGCTGTCTGAAATGCCATACGACCAAATTCTGGTTCTGGCAGCATATCTTCTACAACATCACCCACAGATGGATTTTCAGCATATTTTTTTGCTTTTTCCACAGTCAGCATTGTATTAGGGTCATAATCATCACCTGCTGCTGCTGGAGATTCAATAACAGTAAACAAACGTTTTACATGGATTGAACCATTTTTACGGTCTATGTTTGCAACAATATTAAATTCTTCACCGTATTTATGTTTTGCAATTTTAGCAATCGCAGCTTCTAATGATTCAATCACAGTTTCTTTGTCTATCATTTTTTCCTGAGCCAAAGAATCAATAGCTAATAATAAATCCTGACGTGGCATAGATTCAAAAGACATTTGTTTGCTCCTTTAATATTGTCTTGTGTTTTTTTTGTTTATTTTACTGAAAGAGCGGGGTTTTTCAACCCCGCCCTTAAAAACTTTTTAAGAACAACTGTATTATGTATCACGAATCGCAAAAAATCAAGTAAAAAATTAGTATTTTTAATGTGTAATTCACCAGATATTATTATCTTTGTTGCTTGACGATTTGGGGTTTGGGCTTTATACTGAGTATTATGAATATTATAAACAGGTATTTTAAACGCCAATTAATAGGAATATTTATCATGTTATTGCTGATTCTGACTGGGTTGGCATGGATGATGCAGATTATGTCTATGATGAAATTCCTGATAAATTATGGTATTAAATTTTCAAGTTTTGTGTATCTGACATCCTTGATGATACCTTTCATTGTATCTATTATTGTTCCATTTGTAACGTTCATAGCCACAATATTTGTATATAACAAAATGATTTCAGAAAATGAAATTACAGTTATGGCTGCATCTGGTTTATCACCTTGGCAATTGGGTAAGCCTGCTATAAAATTAGCTTTGCTGTTCACCATATTGCATTTTATTTTAAGTGTTTGGATTGTACCAGCAACCCAGGCTAAATTTTATAGCACCCAGTGGAATTTAAGGTACGGATTAGCACATTTAAAATTGCAAGAATCTGCATTTACTAAATTAGCCAATGGGTTGGTAGTATATGTTGATAATGTATCTGGTCAAGATTTAAACCAAGTAATGTTATCTGATACGCGTGATAACAAAAACGAGATGTTGATATTTGCAGAACGTGGTAAATTGGTTGCTACCATACACGGGTTGTCAATTATAACAAATAACGGTTCATTACAAATGTCTGGTAAAAATGGTTTTACAACTGGAACATTTGACAGTTTTGATATGGATTTAAATCTGATTGATAATGATTCCGATGTTACTTTTCGTGTGCGTCGTATTCCAACAATTGATTTGTTAGATAACTTGGTTACACAAGAAGATGCTAAGCGTCATAAAAGGACATTGGTTGAATTATGTACCAGATTTATAAATCCATTGATGAATCTGATTTTAGCAATCATATGCGTATTAGTATTATTAAAATCTTCACTGTTACGTCGTCGTGCCAGTTTTGCACCAGCTGTCGCAGTATTATTAATGGCTGGTGTTATGGCATTGTATATGTCTGTATCTAATATGGTATCCAGCATCACAGACGTTGCGATTGTTGCTGGTGGGGTTTTGATTGTTTTGTTTGGTTTAATTGGTTTATTGATAAAAAAATGAAATATTTAACTTCATCTTTGTTATTTGGATGTATCGCAACAACAGCCTTTGCGTTGGGTGTTGATATGGATGCACCAAAAACGATTAAATCAGACAAAATAGAATATGATTTAAAATCAGAAGAAATGAAAACTTCTGGTAACACAGAAATTACAAATACATCTGGACAAACAATCAAATTAAATGATGCAGCATTTTCTAAAAATGCAGATTTTGCAACCGCTAATGATATTGAATTGTGGTTGGGCAGCAACGTTTATATTCGTGCAGATGAAATAACCAGAAAAACAAATGAAACTATTGCTGAACATGCAATTTTCACAGCGTGTGATAAATGCGATTCTTTTGGGAACGCATGGGAAATATCTGGTAACAAGATTATTCATGATGCATCTGAAAAAATGCTTTATTTTCATAATGCTATTTTTTGGTTATATAACGATAACATTCCAGTATTTTGGTTACCATATTATGAAATGCCTGATCCGTCTGTAAAATATAAATCTGGTTTTTTAATGCCCAGTATAAATTCTACGAATGGTATGGGTGCACAAATAAATATACCTGTGTATATAAACATATCTGAAACACATGATTTGACACCAACATTTTCATTTTTGACAAAAGAAAACCCTTTGTTACAGTTGGAACACAGATTAAATTTAAATCATTCTGAATTCAGAACACATGGTTCTTGGACACATAACAAAGAAGGTAAAAATCGTTGGCATGTTTACAATAATGACACCATAGAAATGGGCGAAAACGCACGTGCAATTGTATATGTAAACAGAACATCAGATCAAACATATTTACAAAAATATGGATTCTATGAAAATCAACCATACTTAGATTCTGGTGCCAAAGTTGAATTATTTGGTCAAACCAGTTATATAGTTGCTGATACCCACGTGTTCCAAGAATTACGTGATGGGACTGCACCATCTGGAAATATATTACCAAATATTCGTGGTGTGTATCAAACAAATCCACTGTTTGCAGAAACTTATTTAAAAATTGATGGTGATATATTAAGCGTCGTTGGACGTGGCGATGATTATAATCAAAGGTTTATTGGTGAAGGCAGAATCGTTTCACCATGGACTTTGTGGGGTGGAAATCGCATAACACTAAGTGCCGCCACTAGATACGATATTTATAATTTTAAAAATACTGCCATTTATGCAGAAGATGGTTCTGTGTTGGATTCTTATTCTGGTATTAAAACAAGATTTTTACCAAATGGATATTTTGAATGGGGATTGCCTTTGTTTGATATCCATGATGATTGGACGTATATATTGGAACCACGTGTCAGGTTAACGGTGATGGAACATTCAGACAAACAATCTGTGTTTGCGTTTTTGAACGATTCAGCGGGTCGTTTTTTATCTGACACAACATTATTTTCAAACAACAGATATGCTGGTTATGACGTTTGGGAAAACGGTAATTTTACAGATTATGGTGTTCAATGGATGGGATTCAATAAAAATCACAATCTGGAAATATTCTTGGGACAAACATACGATTTTAAAACACGTAATTTGGAACACACAGATTTCAATGAAAATGGTTTCAGAAATGGTTTTTCTGATTATGTTGGTCGTATTTCATACAGTAATAATGATTTTTTTCAAATATCCACTCGTTTTCGTGTTGACCGAAAAGATATGTATTTAAGACATATTGAAAACGATTTACACATTGGTCGTGGTAATACATATTTAACTGTTGGACATATTTGGGATTCAAATCCAATTGATATGTATTCTACAGAAGACAAAGATACAGATGAAATTATGAGTGGGGTCGGATTACAAATTACTAAACGTATAAACATCAAAGAATTTGTAATTTACAATATTTACGAACACGCATGGCAAAGTCATTCTGGTGGAATATATTATAACCACCCATGTTATTATTTAGCATTTGAATATAAACGTGATAATGCAATTATTGCTGATTATGTTGGTGGGACTACATTTCAATTCAGATTTGGAATCAGTATTGATGGTAAACATTATTAAAGGAACGGAAAATGAAGAAAATATGTGCATGTTTTTGTTTTATGTTATTGTCTGTTGGTGTTGCAAACGCAGCCAGTGTTGTTGCCAGTGTAAACGGTAATCCAATTACAGATACTGATATCACAGCACGCACAGAATTGATGGCACGTCAGGGCAAAACATCTGCAACAAACAGAAGACAGGCTTTTCAAAACATCATTGATGATTATATCAAAATAGAATATGCAAATAATTTTGGTGTAAAGATTACTGACAAAGATGCAGACAAAGAATTAAAACGTATGAATCTGGGAAACATCAGTGAAACAATGCGTTCTATGGCCAGATTGGCGGTTCGTTCTGACATAGCATGGCAAATTATGATGGCAAAGACTATTGTTCCAAACATTGAAGTTTCCGATAATGATATTGCATCTGAAAAATCAGATTTGATTCGTGAACGTGGTTTGCCGATTGAAATTACTATGATTCGTGTGGTTGATATTCCTGATAATATGGCAAAAAAATTAAGCAAACCGAAAAATTGTGCTGATGCAGAAAAACAAATAGAAAATCTAGGCGGATACCCACAAACTATCACAGCCCAGCAATATGAATTATCAGAAGATATTCGTCACAGAATTGCAGATTTACCATTATTAACATGGTCAAAAAAGCAAGATAATTCTGTGTTGTTGGTGTGCAAAGAACAAAAATCCAAAGAATATAAAAATCTGGATGAAATTATAAAACAAAATGCAATTTTCAAACAAGCATCTGCAATGGCTGACCAAAATTTAAAACAGTTACGTCGCAAAGCAGTTATAATTATAAACGATGACAGATATAAACTATGAAACCGATACTTTTTAATTTTACAGATGGCGAATTGGAAAAATTTGTGACAGATATGGGTCTGCCACGTTTTCGTGCTAAACAAATACGTGAATGGTTGAATCGTGGGGCACCTGATTTTTCTGTTATGAAAAATTTACCGGTTGACATCAGGGCAAAATTAAATGAAATTGCACGTACTTTGCCGGTCAAAATTGTTCAAAAACTGGAAAGCAAAGATAATCAAACCACTAAATTCTTACTGGAATTAAATGATTGTGAACAAATAGAATGTGTTTTAATGCGAACAACATATGGCAACAGTGTCTGTGTCAGCTCTCAGGCTGGGTGTGCTATGGGTTGCAAATTCTGTGCCAGCACCCTGTTGGGATTGAAACGTAATTTAACCATAAATGAAATGTATGCCCAGATTTTAACTGCACAGTGGGAATTACGTGGCGACAGATTTGACGACAGCAAAAAAGAAATTCGCCCAAATGGCGACCCAAATAATAACGATGTATCACACATAGTTGTTATGGGAACAGGCGAACCATTACAGAATACTGAAAACGTGATTGGATTTTTAGAACGTGCAAACCAAGAATTAAACATTTCTTGGCGAAGAATAACTGTATCAACCTGTGGCATAGTTCCGGGCATAGAAGCGTTAAATGCTTGGGGACGACCAATTAACCTGGCGATATCATTACACGCACCACAGGACGATTTACGGGCCAAAATAATGCCTATAAATAATCGGTTTAAGATTGCAGAGGTTTTAGATGCAGCTTTCAGGTTTTCTGACACCCATAATCGTCAGTTGATGATAGAATATATATTACTGGGTAAAAAGAACGATTCTGGGGAAACAGAATTGTTTAATGCAACACCTGAACATGCTGAAAAATTATCAGATTTGATGCGTGGGCATAATGTAATGGTAAATTTGATTCCATGGAATACAGTTGATGAACGTGATTTTGCATCTGTTTCGGGCAACGCAGTCCATCGTTTTCAAGATATTTTAATAAAAAATGGGATACATACCCGTATCAGACGTGAACGTGGGGCAGATATTGGTTCTGCATGTGGTCAGTTAAGATTAAAAAATGCACGGAAATAAATAATTTGAACAAATAACCTGTTAAAAAAACGTCCAAACGGACGTTTTTTTAGTCTTTTGTACAATTTGGATATTTAAATATATAAGATCCTGCGTTACCTCCACCAACTGCACATATAGCACTGATCTTATCTTCTTCTTGACAGTTAGAACCTAAACTATTGGTAATTTTGTCCATTTCATCACTAATATATTTCAGCATACCACTACACTTTAAATCAGTTTTTTGTTCTACAGAAGTAGCAAACTTATCTATTTCCTCTGTTTGTTTTTTAGTTAAGCACATCGCGGAAAAATCAAACTGTACTGTCGCCTTAAGATCGTTAACTGGACAACGTATTACACCTTTCTCATCAATATCATCACAATCAATGCTTTCATCTTGTAATTCTTTTCTTAATCCATCTCGCATCTGGTCTTTTGCAGTCCTGCACCCTTGATCAAATGTTTCTTGAACTTTTGTGACGATAGCGTTCAGCTTGTCCTCATCAGTATCAATTGTCTTTCCAGCATCACCCCCTATATACTCTTCCTTCTTTTCTGCTTGATTAACAGCTTCTGGGTTCTTTAACTTATCTGTTGCTTTGGCTGTTTTGTCCGCGTTATTATTTGACACCTGTGCATCATTTTCGTTTACAACATTCACTTCTGAACCGTTTTTACAATTATATTCTTTTGTATCACTATCATCTTTACTGTAACATTTTAACGTGTTACTGTCACTGTTACACATTACAGAATATAAATCTGATTGGTCAGCATTTTCGCCAAATGTACATTTAGATACATCACAATTAATGTAACTACAATATTTAGCTTTGGTTTCTGCTTCAGCTTTTGCTTCTGCAGCCTCTGCTAATTGTTTTTTGACTATTGCTTTTTGGTCTAATTTGTTAACGTAATCAATCGTTTCACAAACAGATTTTACATTGGTACCACTGTAAATTGTGCTGCCAAACACATAATTCACACACGATTTCACCCAGTCATCATGTTTGGTGCATTTATCATGTTTTGCTTGACCTGCAATATTTTTACCAGACCAATCTCCGCCTATTTTGCTACAGAAATATTTTCCCATCGCAAATGCCGTTGTGTCTTCATACAATTTATTCACATCTGCAAATAACACAGTAACATTGCCACACGTAACAGTGTTTTTATTTTTATCTATTGTGTTGCAATTTCCTGGTTCGACATCGTCATCTCTATTTGCTTTCCACCAATCCAAAAGTCTTTTCGCTTGTGCTAACGGATCTGCTCTATATAAACCAAACACATCTTTAAATTCTACTATTTCTCTTGGGGATTTTTGTGCTTTTTCTTCTTCAGCTGTTAGTATAATTTTACCAAACTTAAATGTTTTATCTACAAAAGGATTCTTTTCACATGTTACAATATCACCATTACAAGAACAAGAACCGGTAATTTCTGAATCTTCTGCTTTAACCTTTTTTATCGCATTGTCACAACCTGTGACTTCTTCATTAAATGGTGCCCCAGCGTCAATTCCAATCTTATATTTAAAATTGTAATAATGGGTTTTTGATACTGTGTCACCCTCATGTATAAAATCCATTACACAAGACAATGTTGCATAGCCACCATTCCGTTCAACTTTGTCATCACAGCCTGACAAAACAGTTCCTGGCAATTTACATTTTGGATCTGTACCGTTGGCATCCAGATAGTTTTTCGCAACAACTAAAGCAGAATCCCTACTGGCAACAGAATCTAAAGTTGCATTACATGTTCTGTTGTTAATATCTTGCTGATATCCATACTGTTTTGCCATACTCTGTCTGTACTGTTTTTCTTTAGCATCATTATATTTTTGTTCTGCTACTGCTAATTCGTTTTTAGCTGTGTTTAATTTACCCTTTTCTTTGTTTAAAATAACAGCTTCTGCCACGTTAGCACCAACACCAACCGCTGTGATACCCAATGTGGACAATCCCGCAATCTTTAAATTCTTGGTTGTTCCTTTGCAACTTTCCAACTTTTTCAATTTGGCCTGCTTTTCAGCAATCAATTGTTGCACACGATATGAATATGCAGGACACATATTCGGTGCGACTAAAGCCATAATCAAACCAATCATAAAATATTTTTTCATGCGAATATCCCTTGTTTTTTACATTACAAACAACGATTAGTTACTACTACTGATCTTTGTTCATGTTTTCTGCAGCATTATTCAACTCTGTTGTTTTATCTCTAGCCTCTTTGGTGGCTTTCTTAGTATCGCTGATTTGAACACCCTGAACAATTGCCGCAATACCAGTTGCAAGAACACCTGCACTGCCAATCACAGTTCCAGCAATCCAACCTTTTTTGCTGCTTTCACATTTTTTGATTTCAGCATCCAAAATACGAATATCGTTTTCCAGAATTTGAATGTTGCGGGCATCTTCTATGGTCATTTCTTCCATCTGAGAAGTCGCATATTGCCGGTTAACATCAACCACCTTGGCAGATGCATTTGTTCCCACAACCAACGCAGATATCAGCCCAAAACCAAACAAAACTTGTGTTTTCATTGAAATCTCCTTCCACTTCTGTTTGGTGATATTATATCACATATTACCAGTAAAAGAAAATAAAAAATTACAAATATTTATAAAAAATTAAACCGTCATTTCTGACGGCTTGAATCTTCTGGTGGGTGTTAAGGGACTCGAACCCCTGACCCTCTGCGTGTAAAGCAGATGCTCTAGCCAACTGAGCTAAACACCCAAACAAAGCAGGCTTATAATAAACTGTTTTTTTTGTGTTGTCCAGTTTTTTTTAATCTGATGCCCCACCCGTGATTTCAGACATAGTTTTATCAATTAAAACATCTGCTTTGGTTTTAGCATCTGTATATGCTGACATTACCATTTCAGACAATTTATCTGTACCAAGTGCCAAAGCTTTGTCGTCTATGTTTACAGATTTAACATCATATTTCCCAGTCATATCCACGACAACTAATCCGTTACCCGCAATTCCTTTGACATGCATTTGCGACAAAGATTCCTGGGCAGCAGCTATCTTGGTTTGTAAAGATTGGGCACGAGCCATTAAAGATTCCATATCCATCATATTGTTCCTTTGATTAAAATCCTGACTAAAAATGGGCGGACAAAGCCGCCCAGTTTGTTATTTTTTCTCTTTACCTGTTTTTTGATCAATACCGACCATAGACATACGTGTTTTACCACGTTTATCTGCACCAAGGTATCTAACATAAACAGTATCGCCAACTTTGATTTTGGCATCTTCTATTTTTTCAAGACGTTCGCCTGTGATTTCAGAAATATGAACCATAGATTCAAAACCCTTTAAGATTTTGACAAACAAACCAAAATCTTTAATTCCACTGACTTCGCCCTGATAAATTTCACCAATTTCTGGTTCAGCAACGATTTCTTTGATACGAGCAATCGCTGCATCCGCATCTTCTTGGCTGGAAGCCATGATTTTTATGTTACCATCATCAGACAATTCAATTTGGGTATTTGTATCACGGGTCAAAGCCTGGATAACAACACCACCTTTGCCAATCACATCACGAACTTTGTCTGGATTGATTTGCATTGTGTATGCCTGAGGTGCAAATTCAGACACATGTTTACGAGGTGCCTTAATCGCCTTTTCAATTTTACCCAAAATGTGCATACGACCATCTTTTGCCTGAGCCAACGCATGTTCCATAATTTCAAATGTAATAGAAGTAATTTTGATATCCATTTGTAATGCTGTGATACCCCTGTCTGTTCCTGTTACTTTGAAATCCATGTCGCCCAAATGATCTTCATCACCCAGAATATCAGTCAAAATGGCATAATCGTCACCTTCTTTGATTAAGCCCATTGCAATACCTGCAACTGGTCTTTTCATAGGAACGCCACCGTCCATCATAGCCAGTGTTGCACCGCATGTTGTTGCCATAGATGAAGAGCCATTTGATTCCAAAATGTCAGAACAAACACGAATAACATAATCAAATTCTTCACGAGATGGAACCATTGGATGAACTGCACGCCATGCCAAATTACCATGTCCCAATTCACGACGACCTGGGGATTTTAAACCTTTGACTTCACCAACTGCATAGCCTGGGAAATTATAATTCAAAATAAAGTCACGTTCACTGTCCCCATCTAAAGCTTCTATTGGCAAAGCATCTTTGCCACCGCCCAATGTCAAAGATACCAAAGCCTGTGTTTCACCACGAGTAAACAAAGCTGAACCATGTGCACGTGGTAAAACACCCAATTCAATTTCAATCGGACGAACAGTTTTTGTATCACGTCCATCAATACGTGGTTTACCAGCTAAAATATTGCCACGCATAATACGTGCTGTTATGTTTTCAACAATTTCGTCTGCCCATGATTCCAAAGTAGATGTTGCAGTTGTTGTATCTGGGAACAATTCTGGAATACGAGTCTTGGCAGTTGCATGTATTTGTGCCAAAGTATCCAAACGAACCAATTTTTCTTTGATTAACAATGCTTTTTCAATGTCGCCTGCAAATTGTTCAAAGTCTTGTTCCATCGCAATATATTCAGGTGTTTTTTCAGGAACTTCCCATGCTTCTTTGCCTGCTTTTGCAGCCAATTCATTGATTGCAGAAATCACTGTCTGTTGTGCATCAAAACCAAACTTCACAGCACCAAGTGTTGTTGCTTCGTCTAATTCACCAATTTCAGATTCAACCATCAAAACACCATCTTTGGTTGCTGCTACGACCAAATCCATTTCAGATTCTTCTACTTCTTTCTTAGACGGATTCAAAACATATTGACCATCTTTGTATCCAACACGTGCAGCACCAATTGGGCCAGCAAACGGAACACCAGACAATGCCAACGCAGCAGATGATGCAATCATAGCCAAAATATCAGGCTGATTTTTCTTGTCATAAGAAAAAACCTGAGCAATTATTTGCACTTTGTTTTTAAATGTTTCTGGAAACAAAGGACGAATTGGTCTGTCAATTAAACGTGCAATCAATGTTTCACTGACACTTGCTTTGCCTTCACGTCTGTCACGTGAACCTGGGATACGACCAGATGATGCATATTTTTCTTGGTAATCAACGGTCAAAGGAAAAAAATCTTGTCCTTCTACTGCTGTTTTTTCAGCACAAACTGTTGCTAAAACCATTGTGCCACCCATTGTTGCCATAACAGAACCCGTAGCCTGTTTTGCAAAACGCCCCGTTTCTAATCTGACTGTTTCGTCACCATATTGAAATTCAACAGCCACTGGATTATTCAGAACATGTTTTTCACTTTTAAATAAACCAAACATTTTTTTCTCCATTTTTTTGTTTATTTTTCTATTTTCATGCGGAGACAAATTATTCATTTTTGCATTCTGTAACAAATACAAGAAAGAACAATTTCATCCCCTGCACTTTTGGAAATTATATATATTATTTATACATTTGCAACAAAAAAGCCCTTTGAACCAAAGGACTTTGTACAATGTTATTCAACCGCTTTATAATCCCATTTTTGTCTTCATTTCACATAATATTGGGGTTGATATACCCAGTTTTTCAGCACGATGTATTAAACCACGTAACGCAAAAATTCCTTCTATGGTACCAGAATATTCTTCGCCTTTGGCTATTGCTGTGCCAGCTGAAAAATTTCTGCTGGTTGGTGAAGTAGCAGACAAAAACAAATCACCAACACCACACAATCCATGAAATGTCCCACAATTAGCACCCATTTCTACTGCTATGTCCACTATTTCGTTCCAAGCACGTGTAAACATCAAAGCACGTTCATTTTCCCCGCTGGCTTTGACAGTCAAAAAACCAGATATTAAAGATTCTGCGTTTTTACCAACACCACAAATTTGCGTACCAATTATATCATCTGTATCTTGCAAATATAATTCAGATAATGCGATATGTCCCCCTGCCCTGACTGTTTCATTACCAGCCAATGTGGAACCAGTTGGAATACCTGTGGCAACTTCACGTGCAAATTGGGGGCCAGATAATACACCAACATCACAACACTCTGGTAATTCTTCCGCCAATATTTCAGACATGAACATTCCGCTGTCGCTTTCCATACCTTTGGTGCAAATCAAAATTGGTTGTCCACAATAAAAATCCCGAATCTTGCGAACAGTTTCACGAAAAAAAGCCGCTGGGGTTACCATCAACCAATATTCACATTGTGCCAATTCTGCAATATCAGACGTTCTGATTAAACCGTTTGGCTGATTTAAATCTGCCAAACCATCAAATATTCCTTTAAAACCCCATTGAATTACTTGATTGCCAGATTTTACGCACAAAAAAGCCAACGCAGTGCCCCATGCACCCGCACCAAAAACCCCAACTTTCATTTCAATTTCCTTAATTTTTTCTGAATAAAAGGCACAACCACCAAACCATCATCAGCTAATTCAATCGCACGAATATAAGAAGTTTTGGCTTTTTCCGTATCACCTTGTTTAACATACATGTCGCCCAGATGGTCAAACAACGAAGATGTAGTCGTAGCAACAGAACCTACGTGTTCCATCAATTCTAATGCAGCATCTAAACCTTCACGTTTTTCAACAATAACCCCCAAAGCATCCCACGCAATTACATCAGAAGTGTTTCTTTTAACTAATGACATAACATAATCGTATGCATCAGCCAAATTACGATTTTGTTGTGTCCAGATACGTGCCTGTAATAAAACAATATCCGGAACCAATCTGTCATCTATGGCAAAAACTTCTTTCAAATCTTCCTGTGCTTTATCTGGTTGATTAAACATTAAATGAACGTTTGCACGCTGTTTTAAAAAATACACCCTGCCTGCTTCATTTATTTTTGGATTTTTTAATGCACGATTTATCAATCGCAAAGCAGCCCTTTTGTTACCATTTTTAATTTCATCTACCGTTACAACATTAACAGCCGAAATAAACAATGGATTATTATATGCCATTTTTTTAATTTGTTTAAAATCACCGGCCTTTTCTGCAATTTTCATCTGACCAAACAGATATAACGGATTTGTTTTTGGAACTTTGTTAAAAGATTCTTTGTAATCACCAGAATTATAAAAATAATATTGCCCCAAATAATAATTCACAGAATCTACATGTGATTGATTCGCAACAATTTCCGCAAAACGCAACATCATCAAAGACAAATCTGTAAAAATCATTATTTGTGTATGAGAAATGGTTTGAATTATGCTGAACACCAGATTATTTTTATAACCTTCGTATTCAGACCAATCTGGAACATCTGGATAATCCAACATTACCATACCACCAGATTTTGATACAAAATCATTTTTCAGAATATCCATATCTTCTGTCATATTATTTGCTTTGTAAAAAGACATTAAATATAAATAATCATTTATATTCATAAAATCCGGATGAACATCTGCAAATTCTTCTGTAGCTCTATCTATATCATTATTTAAAACAGCAATTTGTCCACGAACAAAAGCCTTCCAAGATTTGTTCATTTTCAAATCTTCTACAAATTCCAAAGCCTCTTTGGTTTTTCCTTGATGAACAGCTGAAAAAATTCGCATTGGTGCAACCAAAATAGATGAATCTTTGGCATGTCTTTGATAAAGTTCTTTCCATTTATCTTGTTGCACAAGATGTGCATCGTAAATAAATCTTTTGGTTAAATCTTTATCTTGTTTCATAGACATTACATTACTGGGTAATTTTCCACCAAAAAAATCTATGAAATTTTTAATATCTTTAACCACAACAACATCAGAATTTACATTCTTTATCATGTTGGATGCAGCTGCAAAATCATTTATATACAACGCATGCTGAGCAGCTAAAAAAGACCCAAAATCAGTATCTGCAACAAGAGAAACCTGTTGCGAGTGTTTAGATTTTATATTACGAACAACCGCAACTGTTAAACCACAAACGCAGCAAAAACAGAAAATGCTAAACAATATTTTCCAAAAACTTTTCATTTCTTTCATAATAAAATATGTTAAAATAAATATTATGAATAATAAAGAAAAATTTATTAGATATGAAAAACTGCTGAAAGAATGGTCAACCAAAATGAATCTGGTTGCCCCCAGCACACTTTTAAACATTCAAGAACGCCATATCCAAGACAGTGCACAATTGGCAGATTTTATTCCTAAAAACGTAAAAATTATTGATTTGGGTAGTGGTGCTGGTTTTCCTGGTGTTGTTTTAGCAATTATGGGTTGGAATGTTACATGTATAGAATCCATAACAAAAAAAACCAACTTTTTATCGGTTTTAAAAACAGAATTAGACCTGCCAAATCTTACTGTTGTAAACGACAGAATTGAAAAATTCCTTTCAAAAACACCGGTAAATGCCGGGGATTTTGTTTTTACCGCACGCGCTTTCGCACCACTGATTAAAATTTTAGACTACACAGTTAAAACAAAATGCCGGCTTTTTTTACTAAAAGGCCGGGAAATAGAAACAGAAATCATAACCGCAAAAACCAAATACAAATTTGATTATGCACTTTATCCATCAAAAACTGGTGATGGCAAAATTCTATACATAAAATCTATAAAATAACAAGATTTATTTCACATGAAACAACAAATATCTTGTTGATATTAGTGTATTTTAATAATTATATTGACTATTTTTATACTATTTTATATGCTGTATCTTGTATTGAAAGGAACAAATAATGGTAAAGATAATATCGTTTGCTAATCAAAAAGGCGGTGTTGGAAAAACAACTACTGCTATAAACATAGCAACATCGCTTGCTACGATAAAAAAACGTGTTTTATTGATTGATTTAGACCCCCAAGGAAATGCTGGAACAGGTCTAGGATTTGTTCGTGCATCACACAAACAAAGTGTATACGGTGTATTAATGGGAACTGCATCGGTTGCTGAAAACATTTTGACAACAGCTGTACCAAACATGCATATTTTACCCGCTTCTGCGGCTTTGGCTGGTGCCGAATTAGATATGTTAGATTTACCAAATCGTGAATATAGATTGCGTGATGCTCTGAATCAAATCGCTGATAATTATGATTATATTTTGATAGATTGCCCCCCTGCTTTGGGTATGCTGACTATAAACGCATTAAGCGCATCTGATTTTGTTATCATACCGTTACAATGTGAATTTTTTGCTTTGGAAGGTGTTCAACAACTGCTATCAACAATTCACGCAATTCAACAAAAATGGAATCCAAAATTGGATATCTTAGGCATGGTTTTAACAATGTATGATAAAAAACTTGGGTTAACCCATGCTGTAGAAGACGATGTTAGAAACACATTTGGTGACAAAGTTTTCAAAACAGTCGTTCCACGTAATGTTCGTATATCAGAAGCACCCAGTCATGGAAAACCAGCTTTATTTTATGATTTTAAATCACCTGGTGCCCAGGCTTATCTGCGTGTAGCAACAGAAGTAGTTAATGCATTAGAAAGAAAGGAAACAAAATGACATCAAAATTCTTAGGTAAAGGCCTTGCTGAATTACATCAAGAAATGGGACAAATACCGGATATTTCTGTTTTAACCGGTCTGGAACGTGTTGTTGTAAAACCGATTCCTTTGGTGCAAATCAGTCCCAATCCTGATCAACCACGTAAAAAATTCAAAGAACACGAATTACAAGAACTGGCTGATTCTATAAAAGAAAAGGGTGTATTGGTTCCTATTATATTAAGAACAGTTCAAAACAAGCCTTATTTATATGAAATTGTTGCTGGTGAACGTCGTTATCGTGCTGCAAAAATGGCAGGATTAAACGAAATACCAGCTTTGGTAAAGACATTAACAAATCAAAACGCTATGGAAATTGCTTTGATTGAAAATGTTCAACGTGAAAATCTAAACCCAATAGAAGAAGCCGAAGGTTACCAAAATTTAATGGAAAAATGCGAATATAGCATGGCCGACGTATCTAAATTGATTGGTAAATCCGAAAGTTATATTCGTAATTTAATGCGTATAAACTCTTTACCAGAATCAGTCAAAGAAATGGTTCGTAATGGCGAATTATCAGCCTCACACGCACGTACAATTGCTGTTTCTGACAATCCAGAACAACTGGCACACGATATTATTAATAATAAATTATCTGTGGCGGAAACACAAAAACAAGTCAAGCAATCGGACAGAAAAAAAACCAGTCGGTCTTTTAAAACAAATTCTATAGATGCAGCATACGTTAACAAAATAGAATCTAAATTATCTAAATTGTTTGATACTAAAGTAAAATTACGTGAAAAACGGGGTGGGGCAGGGGAATTTATTATTTCTTTTGCTAATCGGGTTCAAATGGAAGATTTAATAAATAAAATGTCAAAATAATAAAATAAAAAAAATTAAGAAAACACCGGTAAATACCGGTGTTTTTATTGCAACAAAATCTGTGTATATTATTTAACTGTTGTTGTTGCATTACGGTTAAATTTCCAAACGTCTTCGCCAGAGCCAAGAACCAATGGACGTTCTTTACCGTAAGAAATAGTAGAGATACGACGTGCATCTATACCATCTTCAACCAACACTTTCTTTGCAGCGTTTGCACGACGTGCACCCAAAGCCAAATTGTATTCTACAGAACCACGTTCGTCGCAGTTACCAGCAATTTGGATTTTTGTGTCTTCGTGATTTTTCATATACAAAGATTGACCCAACAAGTTTTCATTTGCTTCATCAGAAATTTCTGCTGAATTAAAAGCAAAGAATACACGTTGATTATTCAAATCTTCTGGTTCAACAACATTGCAGCCACTACAAGAAGCCAACAATCCTGCAACACCAGCTAATAAAGCAAAGTTTCTTATTTTCATGAAAATACCCCCTTGAGTTTTTGTTGCTCAGGTTATATTGTATATTAAAATACATAAAAAATCAAGGACAAAACATGGGAAGCGATGCGTTACAAGATTTGAATCTGGCCGGAGTTCGTTGGGAACTGACAGAAAAGCCTGTTACATTTGAACAAAAAAAATCTTTACCAGAACAATCTTTACAAGAATTTCCGAATCGGCAAAACACCAAACCGATTATTGTTCCACCGTCGGCACCCGTCTGTATTGATACGATTAAATCTATGGTTGAACACACAGATAATATAGATTCTGTAATCAGCATAATTACCGAATTTAATCATCCTTTGCGTAATGGTGCAACAAATGTTGTTTTACCAAGCATAGCAAAACAATCTAATCATTTATTAATTGTCACAGATATTCCCAGCACAGAAGATGATTTATCCGGAAAAATTTTATCTGGGACAGCAGGCGATTTAATTGATAAAATGCTGTCAGCTATTGCAATGTCAAGAAACGAAGTATCTATTATACCTTTGTTGTTTTGGCGGACTCCTGGTGGCAGAACCCCAACACGTGAAGAATTGGATTTATCACGACCATTTATAAACAAAATTATAGAAATACAGAAACCACATATCATTGTAACCCTAGGCACATTAGCAACAGCAGAAATTACACAAAAAAATCTGGCCAGTGTTCATGGTAATGAAATACAAGATGACAAAGGGTATATTGTTGTGCCTATCTATCATCCAAATTATTTGATATTGAAACCCAGTGCCAAACGTGACGTTTGGACTGCGTTGCAAAACGTGCAAAAATTGTTGAAAAACGTATAAAAATATTTAATAATTTATTTGTAATTATTAAAGGAGCATTAAAATTAAAACAGTAACAAATAACAACAAAGCCCGTGATATGGGGCCACGTGTAAATGAAAAAATCTTGGCTAAGACAGTCCAAGTAATCAGTAACGATGGGCAAAATCTTGGTAATATGAATATAAGTGATGCTTTGAACACAGCATACGATATGGGATTAGATTTGGTTGAAATAAACGCAAATGCCACACCAGTATTGGTCAAGATTATGGATTATGGAAAATATAAGTACGACCAGAAAAAACGTGCTAATGAAGCACGCAAAAAACAAAAAGTTATTGAATTACGTGAGGTTTGGGTTACACCTGTGATAGAAGACAATGATTTTAACGTTAAAATGAAAAAAGTCTTTGAATTCTTGGGTGATGGTAACAAAGTAAAAATCGCAGTTATGACACACGGGGATAAAAAAATACTGGCACGCAGTCGTGACGCTGTTCCTCAGTTGTTTGAACGTATTATTGCATTAATTGGTGACAAAGGTGTTTTAGAATCTAAATCTAAACCCGAAGATAGAACAAAATCTATTATCATTGCACCAGCAAAATAAAATCGCCCTGTCGGGCGTTTTTTTTAAACCATAAAACATGTTTATTTGTTGCAAACATATCTTTTATGCGGTATCTTGAATCTGTTATACAAAGGATTAAATATGGATACCGAAAAATTGTCTTTTGAAGAAGCATATAAACAACTTACAGAATTAGTTCAAAAAATGGAATCTGGCGAAATGCCTTTGGCTGATTCTGTTGCTGCGTATGAACAGGGCATCAAGTTAAAAGCATATTGTGAACAATTATTAAAAGAAGCAGAATTAAAAATTGAAACATTAAAAGTGTCCAGTGCTGGTGAATAAGATGTCTGAAAAAAAGAAACTGTCACCTGTTATGCAACAGTACGTTGATATGAAATCTGAAAATCCAGATGCTCTGTTGATGTTTCGGTTGGGTGATTTTTATGAAGCTTTTTTTGAAGATGCAAAAATTGTTAGCGAAACACTTAGCTTGGTTTTAACCCATCGTGGTACTGATGGATTTGGTGAAAATGTTCCTATGTGTGGCATTCCATGGCATGCATCTGATAATTATTTTGGTCGTTTAGTCAAAGCTGGTTTCAAAGTCGCATTGGTGGAACAAATGGAAACACCGCAGCAGGCTAAACAACGTGGTCATAAATTTATTGAACGCAAGGTTGTACGTGTTTTAACAGCTGGCACGTTGACCGATGAAAATCTTTTAACACCAAAAAAATCTAATTTTTTGGTTTCAATTGTATCTGTTGATGATAAAAATTTTGATATTGCAGGTTGCGACATTTCAACAGGCGAAATGTTTATTGGAAAAACAGATTCTATTATTGATGATATGATTCGCATAAATCCAGCTGAAATTATCTATCCTGAACAAGATGCAGAAAAGACAATTATAAAGACTTTGCGTGATATATATAAAACCACACCTGTATACGAAAAGTTATACATTCGTTCAGACATAAATTTGATTGTGATGCGTGTATTTGGTGGAAATATTAAATCAGACACACACGAAAATATTTCTGCTGTAACACTGTTGGCTGGATATTTATTTAACACACAACGTGGTGCAAATATTACTTTTCGTGCACCATATGATTTTAAATCTGGTAAACAATTAATAATTGATTCGGCTACATGGAAAAGTCTAGAAATAGATGCCCCTATAAACGATGGCGGTGAATGTTTATTAGATGTTCTAGACAGAACCAAGACTGCGTTTGGTGCACGTAAATTACGTTCATATTTGCGAACATTACCAGCAGATTTAAATGTTATTTTATCCCGCCAAGAACATATTGGACATTTATTATTAAATCGTTCATTGATGGCTGAAATCGGTGGGGTATTATCACGCATACCAGATATAAACCGTGCTTTGTCCAGATTGTTGTCTGGTCGTGGCACACCACGTGATATGCGAAATGTATCCGAATTTTTAAATATATTAGATTCAGTATGCCTTTTTGGTAGAAAGCTGGATAAAAATTTATCTGAAAAATTCGCAAACATAAAAACACACGATGATTTTGCACACGAATTAATTGCAGCATTAAATGATGAATTACCAACTTTTTTCAGAGACGGAAATGTAATTAAATCAGGATTTAATGTCGCACTGGATAATATGCGAAATTTATCACATGGTGCAATGGATACTGTCGCACAATTACAAGCTAGATATATAAGCGAAACAAATATCAATACGTTGAAAATTAAATACAACAATATTCTTGGGTATTTTATAGAGGTCCCTTCTGCACGTGCTGATGTTTTAATGGCACCAGAATCAGGATTTATACATCGGCAAACGATGGCTGGGAACATGCGTTTTACAACACCACAATTGATTGATTTAGATAATAATATTCGCAGTGCATCTGAAAAGGCATCCGCAATAGAAGCAGATATTATTTCTGATTTAATAAATAAAATTCAATCTATATCCGAAGATTTAATGAATACGGCAGATTTGTTGGCTGATGTAGATGTATGGTTATCGTTGGCTGAATGTGCAGATTTATATTCTTGGGCGCGTCCTGATATAACAAATTCAAATGAATTTGA
Organism: uncultured Alphaproteobacteria bacterium; assembly: GCA_905236005.1. Lineage (GTDB taxonomy): Bacteria > Pseudomonadota > Alphaproteobacteria > Rs-D84 > Rs-D84 > Enterousia. The sequence continues at coordinate 68,485 of CAJONJ010000039.1, read as the reverse complement.
AATTATTGGTGGCAGACACCCGGTAATAGAATATGTTTTACGGAGACATGGAAATAATTTTGTTAAAAACGACTGTAATCTTAACAACAAACCAATTGCATTGTTAACAGGTCCAAATATGGCTGGTAAATCAACATATTTACGTCAGAATGCGATTTTAGTTGTGTTGGCTCATCTTGGTTCGTTTATACCTGCTGCCAGTGCCACAATCGGAATTTGCGATCAATTATTCAGTCGTGTAGGGGCATCAGATAATTTAGCAGCTGGACAATCTACATTTATGGTTGAAATGGTTGAAACGGCAAACATATTAAATCGTGCAACTAAAAAATCTTTTATCATTTTTGATGAAATAGGGCGTGGAACATCTACTTTTGACGGTATGGCTATTGCCCAAGCGGTTTTAGAATATTTAAATACATTAAAACCAAGAACTTTGTTTGCAACGCACTATCACGAATTAACCAAATTGGTCAGCGAAGAAAATCTTGTTAACGTTTCTTGTTTGACCATAGATGTTCGTGAACATAACAATGATATAATATTTTTGCATAAAATTATAGCAGGGGTGGCAAATCGTTCTTATGGTATTGCTGTGGCAAAAATGGCTGGAATGCCTAAAAATGTGGTAGAACGGGCTGAACAAGTATTAGCTGGTTTAGAAAACACAAACAATTCTGTTTCAGAAAAGACCAAAACATCTGTAAAACCTGTTGTAGAAGAACCAAAAAACAACAATCAATTATCATTATTTGGATAAAAATGGACGGTATAATCATCTTGGACAAAGACAGTGATATGTTCAGCAGAACTGCGGGTTATCGTATTGCCAAAATGTTTAATGAAAAAAAATTTGGGCATATCGGAACTTTAGACCCTATGGCAACCGGTGTTTTACCAATCATGATTGGTAATGCGACAAAAATGATTCCTTTTATGGAAGACATTTGTCCAAATCAAAAAGAATATTTATTTGGATTAAAATTTGGTACAGAAACAGATTCTTTGGATATTACTGGAAAAATAACAAAAACATCAAATATTATCCCAAACGAACAAGATATTCAAAATGCTTTAAATAAATTAACTGGTGAAATTCAACAAATACCCCCACAATTTTCAGCTGTTCATATTAATGGTAAACGTGCATACGAATTAGCACGCAACGGAACCAAAATTGATATAAAGCCCAGAAATGTTCGTATTGATAAACTGGAATATATTGGTAAAAACGGCGATGAATATAATTTTAAGGTTGTTTGTTCACGTGGAACATACGTGCGTTCAATCGTTCGTGATATCGCACAAATATGTAAAACTGTTGCAACTACAACTTATATACGCAGAACACTAACAAACGGTTTTCAGATAAAAAATGCCGTAAAACTTGATTTTTTAGAAAAAGTGTTTAATAATAACCAAGACATCATGAAATATTTGATGCCATCCGATTTTGCACTGGGGGACATTCCGGTAATAAATCTGGATACAAAAGATGCCAAATTGTATAAAAATGGCGGATTTATAAAAACAGATGAACCAAACGGTGTGTGGCGTGTTTATTCTGGTAAACAATTTATTGGAATAGGGCGTATATATGATGGTTTGCTTCATCCACAAAGAAACATATAAATAAAGGAATATACAATGTCCGTAACAAAAGAAAAGAAAAGCGAATTGGTCGCTGCGTTCAAAACATCTGAACGTGATAATGGTGGTTCTGCACCATCTCAGGTTGCTGTTTTAACAGAACGTATCAACAATTTAACAGAACACATGAAAGCAAATCACAAAGATGAACATTCAAGACGTGGTTTGTTAAAGATGGTTAATCGCCGCAAAACATTGTTGGCCTATATCAAAAAGAAAAGTGTTGCTGAATATGACGCACTGATTAAAAAATTGGGTCTGCGTAAATAATAAGAAAAACACCGGTAAATACCGGTGTTTTTTTATACTTTATTCGTATCTTAAACTGTCTATTGGATTTAATTTTGCAGCCTTAATCGCAGGTGCAACCCCTGATGCTAATCCCACAACCACCGCAACTGTAACAGACACAATAACTGGCCAAATACTGAACGGAACATTATAATGCAATATGAACCTGCCAACACCTTGTGATAATCCAACCCCCATCACAAGTCCAAACATAGAACCAATAAAAGATATCAATACAGATTCTGATAAAAACTGAATAATAATCACACGTTCACGTGCACCAATTGCTTTACGAACCCCAATTTCACGTGTGCGTTCAGCCACAGATACCAACATCATATTCATAATACCAATTGAACCAACCAATAATGAAACCGCCGCAATTGCAACCAATAATAACTTTAAATACCCCGTCACAGTATTCATTGTTTCCATAATTTGTTTCATATCTGTAACCTGAAAATCGTTTTCATCATTTTCTTTGATTCTGTGTCTTTGACGAAGTAAAGATGTTATTTGTTCTGTGACCACAGCATTATCAGCATCCTGATACAATTTTAACGCAATCATAGCAACAGAATCAGGAAAACGAGATCCCTGTAACCTTTTCTTTAATGTTGTGATTGGAATAATGACCATATCATCTTGTGATCCCATCGCAGAATCACCTTTTGCTTTCATTTGACCAATTATAACGAACGGCATATTTTGAACACGAATTATTTCACCCACAGGGTTTTCTGGCATATTTAATTCCCTGGCTGTATCAGGACCAATAACCGCATATGTTGAAGCATTTTTTATTGCAGATTGATCAAAAAACGTTCCATATTCCATTTCTATATTCTGAATGGTTGTATAATCTGGATAAACCCCAACCATAGACGTAGCCCAATTCTTGTTTCCATAAATTACCTGGGCACCAGAATTTTGTGCAGGTGATATAGCAACCACATCTGGTAATTTTCTGATTTGTTCAGCATCACTGATTGTCAGTGTTTGACGATTACCCATCCTGACCCCACCAGCACGTGCCGCACCAGCACGAATAACAATGGTATTTGTTCCAAGCGATGAAAACTGGTCTGTGATAGATTGTTGAACAGTTTCACCAACTGCAACCATAATCACCACCGCCATTACACCAATAATAATTCCCAAAACAGTCAGAAACGAACGTAATTTATTTCCGCTGATAGATAACCAAGATTCTTTTAATATATCACGCAGTGTCATTTTTTATGGCCTTTTTCTGCTTTTAATAATACATTTTCATTAGCTGGGACAGGACCATCAAAAACGATACGCCCATCATATACATGAATAATTCTGTCTGCGTATTTTGCAATTTCAAATTCATGCGTAATCATTATGATAGTTATCCCCATATCTTTATTTAATTTTTTAAAGAAATGTAAAATTTCATTACCCATCTTAGAATCCAATGCACCAGTTGGTTCATCTGCTAAAATCAATTTCGGATTACCAGCCAATGCACGTGCAATTGCGACACGCTGTTTCATACCACCAGATAATTGTGTTGGTAAATACGTTTCAAATTTTTCCAACCCAACCAATTTCAACATTTCACGTGCACGGCGAATTCTGTCGTCCATAACCCATCCACGATACATCAAAGGTAACATTACATTATCTAAAATATTTCTTTTTGCCAACAAATTAAAATTCTGAAAAACAAAACCAATATATTCATTACGAACTGTTGCTAATTCATCATTAGTCATAGTTGTAATATCTTTCCCGTATAATTCGTATGTTCCAGATGTTGCAGAATCCAAAGCACCAACAATATTCATACACGTAGATTTACCAGACCCAGATGGTCCCATAATCGCAACAAATTCGCTAGAATTCACCGTAAAACTGACATCAAACAAAACCTGTTGTTCACCACCGATTGCCAATGGAAAACTTTTACAAACTTTATGTAATGCGATAATCGGTATCTGTTTTTTCATACATTTATCCTACATTCTTGGACCACCACGCATAGTGCTTTTGTTTGTAGATACCTGACCAATAAAACCAACAACTAATTTATCTTTTTCTTTGATTGCATCGGATATTAATTGTGTTTCGGTTGGTGTTACCAAGCCTTTTGTATATGGAACAAATTCTAATTTACCGTCACGTTGTATTGCAAGATGTGTTTTAGGTGTAATATCTTCTGGAACATTTTCTGCTAAATTTTTATAAGAACGAATCAACAAACCAGAATTTTTTGTTTTCCATGCATCTTTGGCTTCTGCGACAACAATTGTAACAAATGCCGTCATACCTGGCATCAAACGCAAATCCGAATTATCAACATTTATCACAACAGTATACACGACCACATTTGACACATTTGTCGGAGATAATCTGATTTGATAAACATCACCTTTGAACGTTTGACCAGAATACGCATCAACCGTAAACGTTACAGGTAAACCTTCTGTTATCATACCAATATCTGCTTCGGATACAGCTGTTTCTATTTGCATTTTGGATAAATCTTCGGCAATTTCAAATAAATCTGGGGTTTGGAAAGACGCAGCCACAGTTTGACCTTTGTCTACTTTTCTTGAAATTACAGTTCCATCCACAGGCGATGTAATGGTTGCATAACCCAAATTAGTAACAGCTCTGTCGTATGAATACTGAGCCTTTTTAACTGCTTGTTCTGCCTGTTCATATGTTGTTTGTGATTTTTCCATCTCAGCACGTGAAATAAAACCATCTTTGTATAAGGCTTGATTACGTTTATATTCACTTTTTGCATATTTTAACTGTGATTGTGCTGATTTCAAAGACGCATTTGATTCATCTACAGACGATTGCAAAACTGACGGTTCTATGGTTAATAAAATATCACCTTTTTTAACTTTGGAATTATAATCCACAAAAATATCTTCTATGGTGCCAGACACTTGTGAACCAATGCTGACAGTATTTACAGGTTGTATTTCACCAGTAGCTGTTACTGTTTGGATAATATCACCACGAACAATATCTACTGTTACAAATTCTTTCTTTTTGTTTGATTTTGGACACAGCCACCAACACAAACCGCCAGCGATTAACAATATTATTATCAACCACCATTTGTTCCGCCATATCCAAGAAAAAAATCTTTTAATAAAAGATGGTCTTTGTTCCGTGTTTTTATTTTTCATCATATTCTTCCTTTAACCCAGATTTTATATCACCAATAGCCAATGCAACAGCAGCACGCTTTACAAACAAATCATATTTTGCTGAATTGTTTTGTTTTTGTGCATCAACTAATTCTGATTGAGCAGTCTGCCAATCTAACATTGTTGCACGTCCAACCTTATACATACCCGACGTTACACGTTCACTTTCTGTGGCAGATTTCAACAAAGTTTCAGATTGATTTAAAACAGTTTTAGCCGTCTTATAATTTTGATAGGCCGTAAACACATCCATCATCGCATTATTTTTAACACTTTGTTCTGTATATTTCGCATTTTCATAATCCGCACCAGCAGAACGGGCATTATACATATTTGCAAAACCTGCAAATATAGGCATTGATACAGATACCCCAATTCTGCCATTTACACGACCAGACATGTGTTCAAACAAACCGCCCATACTGTCTGCGTTTATACCAGCCGTCCCAGTAACTGATATAGATGGTAAATTTTTCAAAAAAGCAGCATTGCGTTTATGCCATGCAGCACTGGTTCTAGCATTTGCTTTCAATAAATCCGGTCTTTTCTTTTGTGCAACAGATATTAATTCTTCTAAATTTTCCATTTCTGCATCAGAGCCAAATGTTGCAGGCATATCTTGAATTTTTATATCCTGATTTGCTGGAAATGATAATTTGTTTAACAATGTACCCTTGGCAATTTCACGATTATTTTTTGCACGTTCCAAAGATAACTGCGAACTGGCCAATGTGGTATCAGCCTTGTAAACGTCAGCTTTGGCCACAGCCCCAGCTTTGAATTTTTTATCAGCTGTATTTTTTGCTGTTTGTGCAACAGTCAAAGCGGATGTTGCAGATTTAACATCTGCATCTGCATTTAACAGCGAATAATATGCACCAATTACTGAATACACATAATTTTGAATTGTTTCATCATAATCAAACCCAGCTGCACGATATGTTGCTAATGTTTGTGCAAAATCTGATTCACGTTTACCAAAATCAAATATTAAATATGAAGCAGATAACGATGCGTTATATGCCCAAGCATCATGTTGAGTATGCAAACGGTCTGCACCACCATGAGCACTGATAGACGGCAAATAATTAGAATAGCTGGCATTTTTGGTATATTTTGACGATTGCAACGATGCATAAGCAGCAGCCGTCTGTGGATTGCGACACAACCCAAGATTCAAAACATCCTGTAAAGACATCGGGGTTTCTGGAACATTATGCATTGTTGCACAATCATCTTTTGCCATCGCATACAATGGAAAAAACACCAGAAAAACAGCCAATTTTTTCATATATACTCTCTCTCGTTTTGATTGATTATAGCATAAAAACATACCTTGGCTATAACTTTTTTATATGAAATTATCCCTGTATTATTTTTTTATTTTTATGTTGCAATAGTTTTATTTTTTGCCTAATATAGCTTTGCACAAAAGGCCAGGTGGCAGAGTGGTTATGCAGAGGACTGCAAATCCTTCTATGCCGGTTCGATTCCGACCCTGGCCTCCAAGTTTTTTAAAATGATAAATCAAATCACTGTTACAAATTTCAGAAATCATGAATGTTCCAGAATCAGAACTGATGGTTATAAGAATATTATAATCACAGGATTAAATGGTGCTGGCAAAACAGCTTTGCTGGAAGCTGTTTCTTTGTTATCTGGCGAACGTGGTTTACGTAGTGCAGATACACAAATGTTGCCCAGATTTAACGGAAATGGCGGTTTTTCCGTATTTGCAACAACACAAAACGATACAGATATTTGCGTATTTTTAAATCCAGGCGAAACAAACAGACATGCTAAAATAGATAACGAAAATGCAACTTTGTCTGATTTAGCTAAACATTTACGTATTGTGTGGTTGACCCCAAAAGAAGACAGAATTTTTATGGAATCAGCATCAGACAGACGGGCTTTCTTTGACAGATTAGCCGCCAGTTTTGAACCTGCACATATTGGAAGAATCGCACGTTTAAATAAATTATTATCAGAACGGGCAGGGGCTTTAAAAAATTCAGCTGACACGAATTGGTTAAATGTTTTAGATAAACAAATTGCTGCAACAGCAGTTGCTATTGGTGCCGGTCGTATTAGATATTCTGCTGAAATAAATTATTTTTTTGAAACAGGTGGCGTATCTGTAGATGGCATGATTGAAAAATTGATTATTGAAAATACTACGACAAATGCTGAAAATATTTATTTTGAATATTTACAACAAAATCGTGAATTGACTGGTGATAAAATGGTTATAGACGGTGTTCACAAATCTGATTTTGGGGTATTTAATAAAAAATTAAATCTGCCAGCACACATAACCAGTACAGGACAACAAAAATCTATATTGATTGATTTGATTCTAGCACACGCAAAATTGATTCATATAAAAACAGGTCAAAACCCATTAATATTGCTGGACGAAGCAGCTGCACATCTGGATAACGAAGCACGCATCAGATTATTCCAAGAATTAAACGCATCAGATGCACAGGTTTGGGCTACTGGATTAGATGTAAATATTTTTCAAAACATTCCAAATGCTTTATTTGTTACTTGCCAAGATGGCACAATAAGTAATATAGTAACCAGCGGAGAATAAACATGCATAAAATAGATTATCAACAATTACTAGACAATGCTTTGAAGACAGTCGTCAAAGAAGCATTACTGTATGCACAATTTAATGGTCTGGGCGATGATGCTGGATTTTTTATCACTTTTAAAACACGTGACCCAGGTGTTGTATTGCCAGATTTTTTACGTATAAGATATCCAGATATTATGACAATTGTATTACAATATTCTTATAATAATCTTAATGTATCTGACAAAGAATTTGGTGTGCAATTAACTTTTGATGGTCGTCCATTTTTTATACGGGTTCCATTTTCTGCATTGGTTGAATTCAAAGATCCATCTACTGAATTTATGTTATCGTTTCACCCAAAACAAACAACAACTGCTGCACCAGATAACGATATAGAATTACCGTTAGACGAAAAAGCTGGTACAGTTCCAGATGACAAAAGAATTGTTTCTTTGGACGAGTTCAGAAAAAAACGCAATCAATAAACACCTGCTGTCACATGCTTGACTTTCAAGAAATTTACAGTACAATTTTTTCTGAAATGAAAACATTATTTGTGAATTTTAGTTGTTTTTCTGGTTTTGCACAACTTTGTGCATGTGTTTTGTATTTCGCCTATTAAGCCCTTACGGTGTTATGGGTTGATTGGCTTTGACACCGTAGGGGTATTGTTCAAAGCCAATTTTTTTTATTTAAAGTGATTAACAAAAAGGATATAAAAATGGCTATATTAGAACGATTAAAAGAAATGCAAACAGCAACTGGAAAAAATCGTTTAGTGATGGTGTTAGATGGTATGGGGGTTGCAGTAATAAATAAATTACTGGATAAAAACGGTTTTTTTCAACATCATTTAGTTGATATAGAACACGCAATTATTCCAGCAACGACTGTAGCAGCCACAACTGCATATCGTACTGGCAAAATGCCATACGAAACTGGTTTTATTGGTTGGTCTCAATATTTTCCTGAAATAGATGAAGTTATAGAAATGTTTTCTAATAAAAACTTTTACACATGGACAGATTCTAAACTGCCACAGCATTCTAATACACTGCCATGTAAAACGGTTGTTGAAGAAATGAATGATAATGGTCGTCGTGCTTGTGCAATTGTTCCTTGGTTTATGGGTGGTGTTGCTACTTTTGATGAATGGATTGATAAAATCGTAGAAACTTGTAATAAAGAAACAGACGCATACATATACGCATACTGGCCTGAACCAGACAGCACACTACATGAAACAGGTTCCAAAGATCCAAAAATAAAAACTTTGTTGCGTGATATGGAACAAAAAATAGAGACAGCTTTTCAAAAAATACATAATAAAACAGATGTGTTAATAACTGCTGATCATGGGCATACAGATACAGACAATCTGTTTTTGTCTGATTATCCAGATGTTGCACAATGTTTTGCTGTACCAACTTCGTTAGAAGCACGTTGTGTATCATGTTTTATAAAACCAGAATACATAAAAACATTTCCAGATGTTTTTAATAAATATTTTGGTGATAAATTCAAATTGGTGACAAAAGACGAATTTGAAAAGAAATATTTACATTCAGATAAACCTGTTCGCTTTGTTGGTGATTATGTTGCCTTGGCAACTGGGCATTATAATTTATGGGAAAATCATGATTGCCAAACTTGCAAAAGTCATCATGCAGGTATAACGGATGAAGAAACCCAAATTCCGATTATAAAAATATCTCTATAAAATACCACCCTTTCGGGCGGTATTTTTTATTCTTCGTGATTTTCTGTTACTGGTTCTTCTGATTTACTTTTTTCTTCTTCCAAGAAATGTTCCAACCAATGATTGTCTGTTTTTAATTGGCGGACATCAGAATTATTTAACAATTTCTTTTGTAGTGGGATCGTTGTTTTAATACCCTCAATCACAAATTCGTCCAATGCACGATCTGCACGCATAATACAAGCAGTTCTAGATTGTGCATGAACAATCAATTTTGCAATCATAGAATCGTATGTTGGCGGTATTGTATATCCACTGTATACAGCAGAATCCACACGAACCCCCAAACCACCAGACGGTGCATATAATGTTATTTTACCAGGGTTTGGAATAAACGTTTCAGGATCTTCTGCATTTATACGAAATTCAATTGCATGTCCATGTGCCACAATATTTGATTGTGTATAACCCAATTTTTCGCCCGCAGCAATTCTGATTTGTTCACGAACCAAATCAACACCATAAACCATTTCTGTTACTGGATGTTCAACCTGTAATCTGGTATTCATTTCCAAGAAATAAAAATTACCATCTTCAAACATAAATTCAAACGTTCCAGCATTTGAATATCCCATTTTCTTGGCAGCTGTTTTACAAATTTCAATCATATCTTCGTGTTGTTTTTGTGTTAAAACAGCAGCTGGACATTCTTCCATAACTTTTTGATTTTTACGTTGCAAAGAACAATCACGTTCACCAAAAATCACAACGTTACCATGTTGGTCACCTAAAACCTGAAATTCAATATGACGTGGATGCAATAATAATTTTTCCATATACAATGTATCATCACCAAATGCAGATTTAGATTCCGCTTTGGTTAATGGAAATGCTTCACGTAATTCTTCTTCGTTATGCACAGCACGCATACCACGACCGCCACCACCAGCAGCAGCCTTTATCATCACAGGATAACCAATTTTATCAGCCCATACAATCGCATCTTCAATTGTATTTATGGCCCCATCAGAACCAGGAACAACTGGTAAACCACATTTTATAGCAGTTTGTTTTGCATTTACTTTGTCGCCCATTTGACGAATCATAGATGCACTGGGTCCAATCCAAATTAAACCGTGTTGTTCAACTTTTTCAACAAAATCTGCACGTTCAGACAAAAAACCATATCCTGGGTGAATTGCATCTGCATTTGCTAATAACGCAGCCGTTAAAATTGCAGATTCATTTAAATATGATTCAGACGATGGTGCTGGTCCAATACACACAGATTCATCAGCCAATTTAACATGCATCGCATCTTTGTCTGCGGTAGAATACACAGCTACTGTGCGAATTCCCATATCACGACATGCACGAATAACACGCAGTGCAATTTCACCACGATTTGCAATTAAAACTTTTTTAATTTGTGGCATGTGAAACCTATTCTATTACGACAATCGGAGAATCAAATTCAACGGCAGCACTGTCCGAAACCAATATTTCTTTGACAACACCGTCTATGTCAGATTTGATAGGGTTGAAAGTTTTCATAGCTTCTACCAGTGCTACTGTATCACCAACTTTCACAGTATCCCCAACCTCTACAAAACGTTTAGCACCTGGTTCCGGAGCCAAATAAACAACCCCAACCATCGGAGATTTTAATACATGTCCAGAAATTTTAGTTTCATCAGCACATTTTTGCTGGGCAGAAACAAATCCAACTGGTGCTGCCACTGTTTGTTGTTTTGATAAATGAATATGTTTACGGTATAAACCCAATAATAATTGTCGTTCTATATCCAGTTCTGTTATGCCCATTTCATCCATTAATTTGGACATATTTTCAACTGTTGCACGAAAAGATGTCATATTTTTAAATCCTTTTTATTTACCTGTTATTTAAGATTTTATCACATTGATTTATTATGTCAAGGCACAGGGTCATAACCACACCCACCACCAGGCCTGCAACGTGATATCCTTTTTATCCCCAACCACACGCCATGACAAAAACCATATTTTTGAATTGCCTGATGCGTATATTCGCTGCACGTTGGAGTAAATCTGCACGCACAACGTCCACCAACAACAGGTGATATGCATATTTGATAAAACCTGACAAATGCACAGCCAAAACGAACAAAAAAACTACCACTATTTGACATTTTGTTCATATAATTTTGCAATTTCTTTGAAAGCATCCCGCATTGCTTTGCGACCTTTTTCACGAGAACATTCCAAAACAGATGTCTTGGCAATCAAAATATAGTCTAAATCTGGCAACATTAGATCTTCATTAAAAGCAATCCAATCACGCAATAACCGCTTTGCACGATTTCTTTGCACTGCAAACTTAAAGTTTTTTTTGGTAACAACCAAACCATATCTATTGTTCCCATATTCTTTGCTAGATTTTGTTTTTACCATAAAATCATCAGTCCGCACAACAAAACCATGCACGTCATTTGACGAGACAAGAAAGTCTTTGTGATTTAATATCGTTTTATGTTTCATAGCCTTAATAATACCAAAATATAATGATTTGCAAACAAAAAAGCAAAAATTGTCTGCGGCACTTGATTTTTTAATTGACTGGTTTATAATGCAAAAAAAACAAAGCCAAAGGAAGAACACGCATGTATAATTGGTTATTGAAATTTTTTTCTGCTGATATGGCTATTGATTTAGGGACTGCAAATACTTTGATTTATGTCAAAGGTCGTGGAATTGCATTAAACGAACCATCGGTTGTGGCTGTGGCTGAAAACAGGCTGCTGGGTCGCAAAGAAATCTTGGCTGTTGGGGCAGAGGCAAAGCAAATGTTTGGTCGAACACCGGGAACAATTTCTGCGGTTCGTCCTTTGCGAGATGGTGTTATTGCAGACTATGACGTCGCCGAAGAAATGATTAAATATTTTATTCGCAAAGTTCATCAAAAAAATCCTTTGGCTGCACCTTTGATTATTATATGCGTGCCATCTTGTGCAACCCAAGTGGAAAGACGTGCTATTCAAGAAGCAGCTGATGCTGCTGGGGCAAGAAAGGTTTATATTGTAGAAGAATCCACAGCTGCTGCAATTGGTGCAGGATTACCTGTTGATAAACCTATGGGATCTATGGTTTTGGATATTGGTGGCGGAACGACAGAAGTGGCGGTTATGTCACTGGGTGGAATCGTATATTCTAATGCAGTTAGAACAGCTGGTGACCAGATGGACGAAGACATTATTGAATATGTTCGTAAAAATAAGAATTTGCTGATTGGTGAAAATACTGCCGAAGAAATAAAAAAGAAAATCGGTACCGCCATTATGCCAAAAGACAAAGATAACGAATTAACTATGAAGATAAAGGGTCGTGATGTGCTTAGTGGGACACCACGTGAAACAGTTGTTACAGAATCACAGATTGCATCTGCTTTGGCACAAACTGTGGCAAAAATTATCAATACTATTCATTTAGCTTTGGAATCTACACCACCTGAATTGTCTGCTGATATTGCAGATTTTGGTATTGCTATGACTGGTGGCGGTTCTTTGTTGCGTGGTTTGGATATGGCAATTCGTGCAGCAACTGGCTTGCCTGCGTTTTTGGTTGACAATCCAATGGCTTGCGTTGCATGTGGCAGTGGTAAAATGTTATCCAATATTGACAAGAACAAACACGTTTTGCAGACGATGTATTAATCCGTTTTTGCGGATACAAAGACACGACCGCATCAAAAAATTCAAGATACCGGCATACGTCGGTATTCTTTTAAATGGTTCAAACACAAAATATTCTTGACAAAATGATTATTTGTAATACTATACATAATGCTCTATTAGACTAATTAGATACAAAAAGGATTAAAAATGTCAGAAAAAAAAATAAACGATGTAAGAATATATCAAGAGCCCGCACTTGTTGATCTTCACCTCTCTTGTGTTAGCTTCAATTGCAACGGATGTAAACAAAAGTCCTGTTGCGATAGACACGAATGCAAAATCCCAACAATGCTTCGCAATACTGGTATAAATGTGGTTGCCTACACTGTTCATACAAAAACTGGAATAAGACAGATGTGCTATATAGAACGCGGAATAGCCCAAACAATGGTAATCCAAGATTATTTACTTGCAGAAGTTTTTAAGAAGGGTAAAGTTTCAGTTTCAAACGTTTGGGTGGATGAGCTACTTAAAATAAACTCCCCTCAAAAATGATATTGCAATATGGATTTTTATTGTTATAATTCAGACTGCCTTGGGTGGTTAGCTCAGTTGGCTAGAGCGTCACGTTGACATCGTGGAGGTCGTTGGTTCGAGCCCAATACCACCCACCAAGTTTCGTTATTGCGGACAATCTTAGAAAAATATAAAATGCGAATGTATAAATAATCTTTATTAACAAATTTGCGGGAAATTACAATGCCCGTTTTGGGCTTTTTTTATAAAAAGGAATTTAAAACATGGCACAAAAATATTTAATAACATCTGCATTACCATACGTAAATAATCAATTACATATTGGGCATTTAATTGGATGCCTGTTACCAAGTGATGTATATGCCAGATTTTGTCGTGCACGTGGTTATGATGTGCTTTATATATGCGGAACCGATGAACACGGAACCGCATCTGCAATTGGTGCTGCAAAAGAAGGTATTTCAACCGAAGATTATGTTAATAAATATCGTGAAATTCAAATTGCTGGTCTTAATAATTTTAATTTATCTTTTGATTTTTATGGTCGTACACATACCAAACAACACGAAAAACTGATTCAAGAATTATTTAATCGTTTGGATTCATTGGGTATGATAGAAGAAAAAGTTTCTTTGCAACCTTATTCTGTTAATGAAAAAAAATTCTTGGCTGACCGTTATGTTATTGGAACTTGCCCAAGATGTGGATATGAACGTGCCTATGGAAACGAATGTGATAAATGTTGTGCATCATTAAACCCTGACGAATTGATTAATCCACACAGTGCAGTTAATCCTGATTCACCAGTTGAAATGCGTGAAACAAAACATTTATATTTTAAATTAAGCAAAATGCAAAATAAATTACGTGATTGGATTAATTCACGCAAAGGATGGCCAAAGACAGCTATTGCAATTGCAAACAAATGGCTAGACGAAGGTTTACATGATAATCCTATTACACGTGATTTAGACTGGGGAATTCCTGTGAACAAACCTGGTTATGAAGGTAAAGTGTTTTATGTATGGTTTGATGCACCATGGGGATATATTTCTATTTCACAAATTGCAACACCTGATTGGGCATCTTGGTGGAAAAATCCTGATTGTCATTATACGGAATTTATGGGCAAAGATAATGTATCTTTTCATTCTGTATTTTTTCCTGCACAAGAATTGGCCATGGACGATAACTGGAAGACAGTTGATGTTTTAAAAGCATCCAATTTCTTGAATTTTAATGGTGCAAAGATTTCCAAATCTACTGGAAATGGTATATTCTTGGACGAAGCATTAAATATTGCACCAGCTGATTATTGGCGTTATGCTTTGCTGGCATCTGCACCTGAAACAGATGACACAGATTTTACCGTTTCACGTTTTGCAGATATCGTAAACAAAGATTTAAATGGTATGCTAGGTAATTTTGTTTCACGTGTATGCAAATTATCAGATAAAAATTTTGGTAATATTGTTCCAAATGCTAGTGAATTTGATACAGAATTAAAATCTAAAATTGATGAAAAGCTAAACGATTTAACAAACGCAATGGAAAAATGTGAATTTCGTGCATCTATTTTTGCTTTGCGTTCATTATGGGCAATTGGAAATGAATATATGACTGCCAATGCACCATGGGCATTGATTAAAGACGGCAAAAATGATGAAGCTGCAAAAGTATTAAATAATTGTTTTCAACTGATTGATTTTTATGCACGTGTGTCTGCACCGTTTATTCCAGACACCGCAGAAAAAATGCAGAAAATATTCAATACAAAACTTGATTTATCATGGCCAGAACAACTCCAAGCACGCATCAAAAATGGAACAGAATTTTCAATTTCAGACAATTTATTTGAAAGATTTGATGATGAAAAAATCAATTATATAAATGAAAAATATTCAACTGTGAATAAACAACCTCAGATTACTGTTGTCAAAATAGTTGATATAAAAAATCATCCAAACCGTGAAGATTTACATATTGTCACTGTTGATGACGGTAATACAAAACAAGATATCGTATGCGGTGCAAAAAATGTTCATAAAGATATGTTGGCAGCATTTGCACCTGTCGGGGCAATTTTACCAAAGACAGGAAAAGCAATTAAACCACGTTCTGTCGCAGGTGTAGAATCCAAAGGTATGCTTTGCAGTGGGGCAGAATTAAACTTATCAGATGACGACACAGGAATTTATGAAATTGCAGATAAAAAACCAGGACAGGTATTAAAATGACAAAAAGAATTTATAATTCAGTTAAAGTATTTGATATAGAAAAATCAGGAAAACCAGGTCAATCATTGTTATTTGGGCTTTCTTGTATGAACTGTGAATATGGGGACACATGTTCAAAATCACCAAAAGAACGTGAAAATTGTGCTGTAAATTATGAAATAACCAACACTGTATCTAATTGTAATTTCTGTGCCAGGATAGAAACAGATTCAACTAAGTTTTTTGTTGATATTGACAATGTTATCGATGATGATGACACAGAAAACCAAGAAGATAAACGTGACACATTAAAGCAAATAAAACGTGATTATACTAATGATGAAATATTAAATATATGTGTTCCAAAGCCAATTATACCATTTATAGACACAAAACGAAATGGACGGAATTAAACTGATTTTAATGTCTTGTTGTGCACCATGTTCATGTGGTGCTATTCAACAGCTTGTAAACGGTGAAATATGCGGCATAGACGATTTTATTGTTATGTTTTTCAACCCAAATATTTTTCCAGAAACTGAATATCAAAAGCGTTTAGATGAACAAATTAAATTCTGTGAAAAAATGGGTGTAAAATATGTCGTTGGCGATTATGACCACAATAAATGGAAAACGGAAATCGCTGGTCTTGAAAACGAACCAGAACGTGGTGCGCGTTGCAGTAAATGTTTTGCATATCGTTTTTGTTATGCATGCAATTATGCTAAAAAACATGGATTTAATGCGATTGCGTCTGTATTTGGTGTATCCAAACACAAAAATCAAGCACAAGTTGATGCTGCGGGGCAACAATCTTGCACTGAAATAAAATATTTGCCTGTTGATTGGGATGAAAAATTACGTCAGTCAATAAATCATGAATCTGATTTTTATCGGCAAAATTATTGTGGTTGTGAATTTTCTATGCGTAAATAAATTGATTTTTGCTTTTAATTTCCTATAATTTTATTAAATACAAACAAAAGGACGATTATGTCATCTGTATATGTTTTCCCAGGGCAAGGTTCACAAACCGTTGGTATGGGATACGAATTATATAAAAATAACAATGATGCACGTAAAGTTTTTGATACGGCTGATTTGGTATTGAACGAAAAACTGTCAGATATTATTTTCAATGGTCCAATGGAAACATTGACTTTGACGGCTAATGTTCAACCGGCCATTCTGGTAACCTCTGTTGCCATGTTTCGTGCTGCCCAAATACCATTACCAGATTACGTTGCAGGACATTCTTTGGGTGAATATACCGCATTATGTATTGCAGACGCATTGTCTTTAAATGATGCTATTAAACTGGTTCGGCTGCGTGGTGAAGCTATGCAAAACGCCGTTCCAAACGGGCAGGGTGCAATGGCTGTTATTTTAGGTCTGGATATAAACACATTGCAAAATGTTTGTGCAAAAGCGGAACAAGAAACAAATGCTGTGTGCGATATTGCAAATGATAATTGTGATGGTCAAATTGTTATATCTGGTGCAACTGTTGCCATAGAAAAAGCTATGGAAATCGCAAAAGAAAATGGTGCAAAACGGGCTATGAAATTACCATTGTCTGTTCCACCACATTCAAGACTTATGGCACCTGTTGCAGAAAAAATGAAAATTGCGTTGGATGAAATAGAAATAAAAACACCACGTGTTCCGTTGATATCCAACAAAACATGTCAACCTATGACCGATGTTAATGAAATCAAAGAATCTTTGATTTATCAAATCACACATGGGGTTCGCTGGCGTGAATCTGTATTGAATATGGTTGATTTAGGTATAACTGATTTAACAGAAATCGGACCAGGAAGTGCTTTGATTGGTTTAGTTTCACGTATAACAGACAAAATTGTCACACACAAATTGGAGATATAAAAATGTTTGATTTAACAGATAAAGTTGTTTTAATCACTGGTGCCACAGGCGGTATTGGTGGTGAAATTGCAAAAGAAATGAAAAAAGCTGGTGCAACAGTTGTTGTTTCTGGTCGCAATTCTGAAAAATTAAATAAAGATTTTGACGACAGTTTTATAAAAATCGTATCTGATTTATCTGTGGATGGTGCATGCGACAAATTGATTTCTGATACAATTGGAAAAACTGGACATCTGGATATTCTAATCAACAACGCAGGTATAACCAAAGACACTTTGTTGATGCGTATGAGTGATGAACAATTTGAAGATGTTATAAATACTAATTTACGTGCGACATTTAAGATGTGCAGGGCTGTAATTATGCCGATGATGAAACAAAAATATGGTCGCATTATAAATATGTCTTCTATTGTTGGTGTTGTTGGTGGTGCGGGTCAGGCAAATTATGCTGCATCCAAAGCAGGCATTATTGGTTTAACAAAATCCATAGCAGCAGAAGTTGCATCACGTGGTATAACTGCAAACTGCGTTGCACCAGGATTTATCAAAACACCTATGACAGATGTATTAAGCGATGATTTAAAGAAAAATTATTTATCACAAATACCAGCAGGTCGCTTTGGAGAACCAGTTGACGTTGCAAACTTGTGTGTATTTTTGGCCAGCGATGAAGCATCATATATCACCGGACAAACAATACATGTGAATGGTGGCATGGGGAGATTTTAAACATGAAACCACAAGAATTCAAACCGTTACAAACAACACGTCTGGATTTAAAACCATTGGTTGCAACTTTTGGTTTTGCAAACGAACTGTTTGATATTATTTCAGGTATTAAAGCAACAAATCTTGATTATTTTACTTATGTTCCGTCTTTGACTGAAATAGAAGTACCAGAACAAGAATTTGATTGGTTACGGGAACAAGAAAACGGTTGGAAAAAACAAACACGTGCAACGTATGGTTTATATCTGCGTGATAATGGTGTGTTTATTGGTATATGCACTTTACGTGGCATCAATTGGCGTGATGGAAACGGTGAAATAGCTTATTGGATAAATCCCAAATACACAAGCCAAGGTTTTATATCAGAAGCAGTTAATGCGGTTACACAAGAATTTTTTAATTATGGTTTTAATCGTTTTGTTTTAACCGCCAGTCCACAAAATATTGCATCTTGCAAGGTGGCTGAAAAATGCGGATTTGTACGCGAAGGTATTATGCGTAAATGGTGTTTTAATCCAAATGTAAACAAAGTTGATGATGCAGCTTTATATGCAAAAATAAAGGACTAATCATGAAACCACAAGAATTTAAACCTTTACAAACAACACGTCTAGATTTGAAACCATTGGTTGCAACTTTTGGTTTTGCAACAGAAATCTTTGATATGATTGATAAAAATCGTGAATATTTCAGATTTATGCCATGGTCAGACATAAAAAATCCAGAACAAGAATTTGATTTTTTGCGTGGCTCCGAAAAGAAGTGGAAAAACCAAACCAGTGCTAATTATGGTATGTATCTGCGTTCAGATAATTCTTTTGTTGGTGTTTGCAGTTTGATGGACATAAATTGGTCACATGAAACCGGTGAAATTGGATATTGGTTAAATCCAAAATTTGCAAGACAAGGTTATATGTCCGAAGCTGTCCAAGCAATTGTTCAAGAGTTTTTCAATATAGGTTTCAAACGTATTATTTTAAAAGCAGATATAGAAAATATTCCATCATGTAAAACAGCAGAAAAATGCGGTTTTATACGTGAAGGTGTCATGAAAAGTTACGAATTTAACAAACCTTTGAATAGACGTGAAGATATGGCTTTGTATGCAAAAATAAATACTAAATAAAATGCAAAATTATGATGTGATTATTATCGGCGGTGGACACGCAGGGGTTGAAGCAGCAACTGCATCTGCACGTCGTGGTGCAAAAACCCTTTTGATTACTATGCGTGAAAGCGATATCGGTGCGATGTCTTGTAATCCATCTATTGGTGGTCCTGGTAAATCACAAATGGTTGCTGAAATGGCTGTATTTGGTGGTGTTATGCCATTTGCAGCAGACAAAGCTGGTATTCATTGGCGAACATTAAATGCAACACATGGTTCTGCAACCCAGGCACTGCGTGCACAAATAGATAGAAATTTTTATCATGATGCTGTGATGAATATTTTGAATACGACAGAAAACTTGACGTATGTATTTGAATCTGTATTTGATTTAGATATTGAAAATAAAATCGTAAATAAAAAATATTCTGCACAAGCGATTGTATTAACCACTGGAACTTTTCTTGGTGGATTGGTCACACGTGGAAATGAAAAAATTCAATCTGGTCGTTTAATGGATAATGGTGAATATCAAGAAAACGATACACATATTTCGTCCGTATTAAAAAAATCTGGTTTTGATTTATTAAGATTAAAAACAGGAACACCTGCACGTATATATCGCAACAGTATTGATTTTTCTGTATGCGAAGAACAGCCCGGTGATTTTCCACATGATTGGTTTGGCTTAGGTGATGATAACAATAAATATAATGACAAATGTTTTATAACACATACAAATGAAACAACTCATGAAATAATTCGTCAAAACATAAAAAATGCACCTATGTACAATGGCGATATTGTGGGATTGGGACCACGTTATTGTCCATCACTGGAAGACAAAGTTATGCGTTTTCCGGAACATAAAACACATCATGTATTTTTAGAACCAGAAGGTTTTAACAGCGATTTAATTTATCCAAACGGTATATCAACCAGTTTTGGGGCTGATATCCAAGATAAATGGATACGCACTATACCTGGTTTAGAGAACGCAAAAATTGCACGATATGGATATGCAATTGAATATGATGCAATTGATGCACGTGCTTTGAAATCAACACTGGAATCAAAAGACATAAGCGGTTTATTTTTCGCAGGTCAAATCAACGGAACCAGCGGATATGAAGAAGCCGCCGCACAAGGCTTGGTTGCAGGCAGCAACGCAGCAGCATTTGCATTAAACAAACAACCGCTGATTCTGGACAGAACAAATTCTATGATTGGTGTATTGATAGATGACATAACAACACTGGGGGTTGATGAACCATACCGTATGTTCACTTCACGTGCTGAATACAGATTAAATTTACGTGCAGATAATGCAATATTGCGTCTAGGTAATACGGCAGAAACACTGGGTTTAATCAAAAAAGAATTGTACGATAAAATTAAAAAATTACGTGAAAATACCGCAATTGAAAATGATAAATTTTATGCTGGATACATTTCAAGAAACGAACGTGAAATTGCAAATTATAAAAAAGATGCAGAATTAAAAATTCCACGTGATTTTGATTATAAATCTTTGTCTGGTTTAACAAACGAATTGATTGAAAAATTGACCAAAACCAGACCTGAAACAATCGCGTCACTTTCAAGAATACCGGGTATGACACCGGCTGGGATAATGGTTGTGCTTCGCAAACTAAGATGTGGCAACAAAGCATAAAATTTAATACAGTTCCCAATATCAAATTTTTTGCTTTCTTTATTATAAAAACACCGGCATTTGCCGGTATTTTTATTAAATTTTTAATACTAATTCCATTGCTATTTTTAACAATTCATATTTTGTTTTTAATCTTTCTTCGGGGCTGCACCATGGACGTGAATCCCACGTTTCAGCATCTAAGCAATCACCACCGTATAATAATTGAAAAAATTTAACACCATAATATTGTGCAACTGCACCAAATGTAGCATTTTCCATTTCAACACAAATACAACCTTCTTGTTGACGTAATTTTACAGCATCTTCTGTTTCACGATAAAAACCATCAGTTGTCCATGTTAACCCTTTAACAAATGGAATATTTTTTGAAGTATAAAAATCACAAGCTTTTTGTATTATGTCCGAAGAATAATCAATCGTTCTGCTGGGTGCAACATAATGATACGAAGTTCCTTCTGAACGCACAGCAGCTGTGGGAACTATAATTCCTGCCCGTTTTATTGTTTTATCTAAAACCCCACAATCACCAACTGCTACGATTGTATCACAGCCCATCGCAATTAAATCTTCCATAACAGCCGCCGCCAAAGGTGAACCAATTATTCCCTGATGCAAAAGTATTTTTGTACCATTAAAATCAATTTCATAAATGTTCACTGGTGCAATTCCACAGCCTTTTAACGTACCAACAATTTTAGAAGGATAATTTTTCGCCATCAATTCACGACTATCTGAACAAAAATCAATTACACCATATTTGATACCAATATTTTCACGTTTTTCTAATTCTTTTGCAGAAATTTTAACATCTTTGGAATCATCATATTCAAGTATTGGAAATTTTTGTTTAATAATCATAAAAAAACCTTTTGTGTTTTATGCCAACCAGACTGCATTGCAGATGTAAATGGTGGTGCCGGTTATAGGACTTGAACCTACGACCCCCTCATTACGAATGAGATGCTCTACCAACTGAGCTAAACCGGCTTGACATGCGACAGTATAACCAAACCTTTGGGATTTTTCAAGTTTTATAACTTGCTTTTTGCAAAAAAGTATTGTATAAATATGGGTATGAACACAAAAACAATAATTATTATTAAATGACAGACACTGCGCTTTGGCGGTGGCTGGGGCGCTTGGGCGCCATTTTTTATATAACAAAGGGCTACACAATGGCATACAAAAAAACTGAACAGAAAGCAAATTTTACACAACTGGAACATGATGTTTTGCAGTTTTGGCGTGAAAACGATACGTTCCATAAATCTTTGAATAAAACAAAGATGGGTGAACCATTTAATTTCTATGACGGCCCACCGTTTGCAAATGGGTTACCTCATTGGGGACATTTGGGTGTATCAAGTATCAAAGATATGGTTTCACGTTATAAAACTATGTGTGGCAGACATGTTGAACGTGAGCTTGGTTGGGATTGCCATGGATTACCAGCAGAAATAGCAGTTGAAAACGAAACTGGTAAAAGTGCCAAAAACATTGTTGCAGAACAGGGCATCGGTGCTTTTTGTGATATGTGCCAAGCCGGTGTTATGAAATATTCAACAGAATGGTTGCGTTTTATTGAACGTATTGGTCGTTGGGTTGATATGGGTGACGGTTACGGTTACCGTACAATGGATAAAACCTATATGGAATCTGTTATATGGGGATTAAAACAATTATATGACAAAGGTTTACTTTATAAAGATTTCAAAGTAAATCCATATGATTGGAAACTGGGAACAGTTTTATCAAACAGTGAAGCCAGCGAAGATTATCGTGATGTTGTTGACGATACTGTAACTGTTTGGTTTGAATTAGAAAATGGGGACAGGGCAATCGCATGGACAACAACACCATGGACATTACCTGCGAATTCTGCTTTGGCTGTAAACCCAAACATGAAATATGTACGCATGAAACACGAAGACGGACATGTTTATGTTTTGGCTGAAACCAGATTAAAAGAATATGAAAAAATCTTTGCTGGTTCTGAAAAAGTTGGCGAAATTATGGGTTCAGAATTGGTTGGATTGCATTATAAACCTATATTTAATTATTATGAAAATCAAAGCCCATTGTTACATCAAATCATATCCGCTGATTATGTCAGTGATGGTGATGGAACAGGTATCGTTCATATTGCACCTGCATTTGGTGAAGAAGACTATTTTGCAGCCAAAGCATTAAATTCAAAATTTCCTGTGATTTTGAATGTGGACGATTATGGTAATTTTGATAATACTGTGAAAGATTGGGCTGGCGAAAATATATTTGACGCTAATCCAAAGGTCATAGATTGGTTAAAACAAAATGGTATTTTGGTTAAAAAAGAACAACATAAACACAGTTATCCATATGGTCCACGCAGCAAGGAAAAACTGATTCAACGTGCTACTGATGCATGGTATGTTGATGTTCCAAAAATCCGCAACAGATTGGTCGAAATCACAAAAACTCAAACTAAATGGACATCTGCCGGTAATCGTTTTATGGCATGGATTGAAAATGCTCGTGAATGGGGTATTACCAGAAACAGATTCTGGGGTGTTCCATTACCAATTTGGGAAAAAGATGGCGAATATAAAGTGTTTGGTTCTATCAAAGAAATAGAAGATTTCTTTGGCGTCAAAATTGATGATTTGCATCGTCCAACACTTGATAAATTAACAAAAGACGGTTGGCACAGAATACCTGACGTTTTAGACTGTTGGTTTGAAAGTGGTTCTATGCCATTTGCACATTTGCATTATCCGTTTGAAAACCAAGATAAATTTGAAAAGGTTTTCCCAGCAGATTATGTTTTTGAAGCAAACGAACAAACACGTGGTTGGTTTTATGGTTTAATGGTAATGGCGGTTGCTTTGTTTGATAAACCAGCATTCAAAGTTGTTTCTTGTAATGGAATTATCTGTGATGAACAAAAACGTAAATTTTCTAAATCATTAAAAAATTACGTTGATCCGACTGAACAGATGGAAACATACGGCGCAGATGCTATACGTTTGTTTATCCAAGGCAGCAATTTTATGAAAGCTGAACCAGTTGGTGTAGACAAAGACGGTAAAGTATTTAACGATACAATAAAAACTATTTTAACACCGCTTTGGAATGCGTATCATTTCTTTACATTATATGCAAACGCAGCGAATATCACCGTAAAGAAAGAACCAAATTCTGACAATTTATTAGATAAATATATTTTATCTGAACTAAATGAATTGGTAAAAATAACGACAAACGCATTAGAAGATTATAGATCAGATATTGCTGTTAAAGAATTTGTTCGGTTCTTAGATGTGTTAAATAATTGGTATATTCGTCGTAATCGTGACAGATTCTGGGACGAAGATGAAAGTGCGTTTGAAACATTGCATTATGTGTTGAAAACATTCTGCACTTGTTTAGCACCTTTTGCACCATTTATTTCCGAATATATATTCAAGAATTTAACTGGTGAAGAATCTGTTCATTTACAGAATTGGCCAAAGGCAACAAATACAGATGAACAAATCGTTAATGATATGCGTCGTGTTCAGATGATTGTGTCTGTCGGAAAACAATTACGTGAACAATATAAATTGCGTAATCGTCTGCCGTTACTAGATGTCACAATCGCTGGTGTTAATATGCCTGAATATGCCGATATTATCAAAGATGAATTAAATGTAAAACATGTTAAGTTTACAAAAGATATTCATAACGTTGCAGATTCATTTGTATATTTAATAACACCAAAAATTGGGGCACGCCTTGGTGGTGCTTTGAAAGATATAATCCCAGCTGTTAAACGTGGCGATTATGAAATCAAAGGCGACGAATTGATTGTTGGTGAATATACTTTGAACAGTGATGAATTTGAAAACCGTTTGACTGTTAAAAATGATGTAACTGGTATTGCTTTGCCAGATAACACAGCTGTTGTTGTTTTGAATACAGAAACAAATGCAGAACTTATTGCAGAAGGACTGGTAAACGATGCTTTGCGTTTCATCCAAGATTCAAGAAAAGCAGCAAATTTAGATGTATCTGACAGAATTAAACTGACATACAATACAGAAATAGCTATGCACAATGCGATTGAAACACACAAAAAACGTATTATGCACGATGCTTTGATTGTTGAAATGGAATTTGGTGAAGCTAATCAATTTTCTACTGAAATAGAAGGCTATAATTTATCAATCAATATTAAAAAAGCATAATGAAAACAAAAAACATAACTTTGACACCGGATATCTATTTTACAAATGTTTGTCCAACATTAAATATGGATATTCGGTCAGAGTTATATGCGATAAATGAATTTACTTTTGCTGTGGCTGTGATTTTATCAGCCCAAGCAACCGATAAAAAAGTAAACGAAGTAACACCCGAACTTTTCAAAATTGCACCAACACCAGATAAAATGTTAAAACTGGGAACTGATGGTTTAAAAAAACATATTCGGGTTATTTCTTTTTTTAATAACAAAGCAGAAAACATTATTAAATTATCAGAACAAATACTTGATAAAAACAGTAACGATATAAATTATCATTTTCCGAACAAATATCATAACCGTGATGAATTGATGAAATTGTCTGGTGTTGGTCAAAAGACCGCAAATGTAATTATGAACGTTTTGTGGCACGCACCAAACATCGGCGTAGACACACATGTTTTTAGATTATCACATCGTTTTAACTGGGTTAACGAAAACGATAACACACCAGAAAAAGTAGAAGAAAAATTATTAAAATATATTCCAGCAAAATATCATGAAATGGTAAATCATGTTATGGTTTTACATGGACGTTATACATGCAAAGCAATAAAACCCAGATGTATAAATTGCCCAGTTGCAAAATGGTGTAATTCAACCGATAAAAACATATAAAAAACACCGGCAAATGCCGGTGTTTTTTAACATTTTTCAAACCATTTATGCACGCAATTTTGCACCGCATTTTGATTCAACATTTTTGATAATCGCATCTTGAATCTTTAATAATTCTTCATCGTTCATATTTTGTTCTGGATAAATTGTGATTGTGAAAGCCACAGATTTTTTTCCATCACCCATATCAAACGAATCAAATATAACAATATCAGAAATTCTTGGGTCAGAAGCTAATGCAACCGACACCATTTTCTGAGATTCAAAATTATCATCAACGACAAACGCAAAATCACGTGTTATCGGCATAAAATCAGTCATTGGTATTTTTTTATGTTTTGGATTTTTTGGCAGATTTTCAATATCTTCAACCAAGCCAATATACACATTACTTTTAATACGCATTTGTTTAGCAATTGACGGATGTAATTGTCCAAATTGTGCCAAAACCTTTTTACCTTGAACAATCGCACCATATCTGTATGGGTGTGCCCAACGTGGTGCATTTGCAGTATCAATTGTGTATTTTTGTGCCCCCAGCAATGATACTAAATCAGCCTTGACATCAAATATATCAACCTGGCGATTACGTTTCTGCCAATGTTTTGGTGATGTAGAACCTGTCCGAATTATACAAACAGATGTATGTTGTTCACCAGGTTTATCACCATCAAAAACAGTTCCTTGTTCAAATATATTTATGTCCATAAAACCACGACTTTCATTTTTTTCAACAGCAATTAACAGATTTTCCAATAAATTATTACGTGCTGTATCCAAATCTATGACAATAGGATTTGCAATTTTAATAACAGGTTTATCTGTCAAAATTTGTTCAATTTTACTGTTTCCTAAACCAAATGAAACAGATTCATTTAAGCCGAGTCCTGCTAATTTTTCTTTTAACGATATGTTTATATCATTGTTTATTTTTGTCGTATTATTTTCAGAAACATAATTCAAACCGATTTTATCATAACCATACATACGTATTAAATCAGAAACTATATTTTCTGGGATAACAACATCAACACGTGATGGAATAGGTGTCACCATCCAATCGCCGTTTTTAGTATTTTTAATATCATAATGTAAATCAGTTAAAATCTTTCTTTGTGTTTCTTCATCAAGCTTGATACCTGTTTTTTGTTCAAACAACGATGGGTTATAACGCACAGATTCTGGTGTATAGGATGCACGACCAGCAACAGAAACATTGACGATTTTACCACTACATGTATCCATTATAATTTTTGCTGCATACGCTAATGCTTTGGCCGACAAATTCGGATCTATACCACGTTCATATCTGTATGAAGAATCGGTGGACAAACCAATTTTCTTTGACGATTTACGAATTGATACAGGATTAAAATATGCGGATTCCAAAATAATATTTTTCGTGTCATTTGTTGTAGAAGCCCTGTCGCCACCAACAACACCAGCCAAAGCAAGTATTCCTGCATCATCACAAATCACCAAATCTTTTTCATTTAATGTATGTTCGGTTCCAAACAAATCTGTGAATTTTTCACCATCTTTTGCCATACGCACAGTAATATCACCTACAATTTTATCTGCATCAAAGCAATGCATAGGTTGTGCCATATCATAACAAATGTAATTAGTAGCGTCTATCGGTGCATTTTTTGGATTTATCCCGGCACTACGTAAACGTCTTTGAATTATACCGTTTGACGGAGCATTTTTAATTCCGTGTATTTCACAGAATCTATATGTTGGACATGTCTCTGGTGCTAATAAATTAACCTTTCTTTTGCCCGGAACTAAATCAAGTTCTTTGATTTTATCTTCAACATATTCACCAATGCCGGACGCACTTAAATCCAGTGCAATTCCACGCACAGCCAAATAATCAGGACGGTTTGGTGTTATTGAAGTTTCTATTATCGCAGATGCAGAATCAGCCAAAGCAGATATTGTTTGACCGATTGTTTCTTGTTTTTCATCTAATTCTATAATACCACTGTGGTCATCATTGATACCAAGTTCTTTACCACTGCACATCATGCCTTTGGATTCAACACCACGTAATTTACCATTTTGAATGATTGTATCACCGATTTTGCAACCAGGTAATGCCAACGCAGAAACCAATCCAACACGTGCGTTTGGTGCACCACATACAATCTGACGTAATTTTCCAGAACCATCATCAACCTGTAATATATGTAAATGATCACTGTCTGGGTGTGCAACACATTCAACAATTTTTGCAGCAATCGGCAAAACAGGTGTTTCCAAATCTTCAACTTCCAGTCCAATAGATGTCAATTTATCAGCAATTTGCTGTGGGGTTAAATCTGTTTTCAAATATTGTTTTAACCATTCATAAGACCATTTCATTTTTTACCCCCTTATTAAAAACCACTGTTTTTCAGCCATCTGATATCGCCATCATAAAAAGCACGCAAATCGTTCAAGCCATATTTCAACATTGCTAATCTGTCCCATCCAAGACCAAAAGCAAAGCCCTGATATTGTTCTGGGTCAATACCACAATTACGCAAAACATTTGGGTGCACTATACCGCCACCTAGTAATTCAAGCCATTTGTCACCCCATTTCATATCTATTTCAACAGACGGTTCTGTAAACGGAAAATACGAAGGACGAACACGCATTTCTATGTCCTTTTCAAAAAACTTTGATAAAATTGTCCGCAAAGTACCAAGTAAATCTGCTATGGTAACGTTTTTATCAACACATAAACCTTCTATTTGATGAAACATTGGGGTATGAGTAGCATTCATTTCTTTGCGATATGTTGGCCCAATAAAAAACATTTTTATTGGTGTGCCATATTTTTCCATCGCACGAATCTGAACTGCAGATGTCTGTGTCCGCATTACATTACCATTTTCTAAAAAGAAAGTATCTTGCATATCACGAGCGGGATGATATTCTGGCGTATTTAAAGCAGTAAAATTATGCCAATCATCTTCTATTTCTGGTCCAGTCATCAATGTATATCCCAAAGATTGTGCAATAGATGAAATTTCTTTTAATGCTTGTGTCAGCGGATGTATTGTTCCACGATTTTTGGGTTCAACATCTAAAGTAACATCTATTTTTTCAGTCGCCAATTTAGCATTCAACGCCGCCAATTCTAATTCATTTTGTTTGTCTTTGAACAATTGACGTAATTCTGCGTTTTCCGCGTTAATAACTGTTCGTTCTTCGTTTGTTAAATTTGCCATATTTTTTAATTTTTGGGTCATAGTGCCATTTTTACCAAATATTTCGGTATATAATGCCTGTAAATCTTCTAATGAACCAATATTTTTAATTTTATCTTTCATTGTATTCCCCGTTATAAAAAAACAAGACCGTATATCTACGGCCTTATTATTACAAAACAAAACCCCGCCGCCAAGAGTTATTTAGCTGAAGCGGAAATAAATCGTTTTGCAGTTTCAATCAATGTATTGAAGTTTTTATCAGCATCATATGCCATTTGGGCCAATACTTTGCGGTCCAAAGCAATA
The DNA here is from genome assembly GCA_905236005.1 of uncultured Alphaproteobacteria bacterium. Lineage (GTDB taxonomy): Bacteria > Pseudomonadota > Alphaproteobacteria > Rs-D84 > Rs-D84 > Enterousia. The sequence goes on along the minus strand of CAJONJ010000039.1, from coordinate 38,863 downwards.
CCTGCTTTCTTCAAACCATTCATGAACTGGCTGTATGTTAAACCGTTTGGACGAACAGCAGCATTAATACGGACAATCCATATTGAACGAAAATCACGTTTCTTTTGACGACGATCACGGTATGCATACTGACCTGCTTTTTCAGTTTTTTCACGAGCAGCACGATAAGTAGAATGATGACGAGCCAAATATCCTTTTGCTCTGTCAAGTATCTTTTTGTGTTTTTGTTTTACGGTTGTTCCACGTTTTACCCTTGCCATAATATGCCCCCTTAATCTAATCCATATGGAGCCAAGATTTTTGCCTGACCCATCATGTTCTTGTTCAAATACTGTGGTTTTGCCCCAGCTTTATTTGCACGTTTAGATTGGTGCATAAGACGTTTTTTGTGGGCATTTCTTGCAACACGGATCTTACCAGTTGCAGTCATGGACGCACGTTTTTTCATATATGATTTTGTTTTCATTTTTGGCATTTTATATCCTTTTTTTTATCCTCGTGGCAATGCCTTGCCATGTCGGTCGTCCTTTATTTTGACAGATAAAAACGAAAAATCAAGTTTTTATTGAATATTGGTTTTTTTGCGTTTAAAGTGTTTAGTATGACCAAGGATAAGTTATCTTATAAACTGACAAAAATGTTAAAATCCGTTTTAGCGGCGGCGGCTTTACCTATATTTATAATATATATTATGGTTGCAAAGCCTGATTATACGATTATGAACGGATTGGCTCATATTGTGTTACCTGTTGCACATTGGGTCGGAGATGTTATTACATGGCCTGTTCATGTTATTGGGCAAAGTGTTACATGGATTCGTGAAACATCTTTGTTACGGGCTGAAAACGAAGAATTGCGTGCACGTCTAGATATGGCTTTGTCTAACCAACATCAATGTGAAATTGCCATAGATGAAAATAAAAAACTGGAACAAGAGATGGATATAAAACGTGCTTCTCCGTTCAAGACAGTCATCGCAGACATCCAATTTGATGATTCTGCGTTTCATCACACAACATTTTTAATAAATCGTGGCAAAAAATCTGATTTAGAACACGGTATGGTTGTTGTGTCTTTTGATAACAGGTTAATTGGAACAATTATTGATTGTGGTTCTGTGTTTTGCCGTGTACGTGCCCTGACAGATGCAGATACAAATTTAGCTGTCAGAATTTCAGGAACTGATATTTCTGGTTTTTTACAAGGAAATGGTAAAAATAAATCATTTATTGGTTTTTTCAGTAATCCTGCGTTTGTTGGTCATGCTGGATTAAAAGTTATAACCAGTAATATTAGTGGAATTTTACCTGCTGGTATTTATATCGGAAATATGATTGACGATAAACATGTTGATGTATTACGTCCTAATCAAGTATCTCGTGTTATGGTATTAAAACACAATAATATGGATTCGTATAAATGATTAACGATTTTGTTCGTTTTTTTCATAAATCTTTTCCGTTTCTAATAACGGTATTTTTGTGGCGATTATCTATACCTTGGTGGAATCCGGCTGGAATATTGGCTTTGATACCTGTATTTTATTATACTTTTGTTCGCCCGATAAATTGGTTTGTTTTGTTCGGTTTATTATTTTGTTTTTTGATAGATTACAGATGTAATTTACCTTTGTTTTGGACCAGTTTATTTTGTTTATTTTATGCGGTAAATGGTTTTCAGAATTATATTGATGCAACACATTTTGAAAATAATTCTTTGTATTTATTTATGCTGTTTATCGGGCTGGGACTTTTAATTTTAATATTTTCTGGTTGGACATGGATCAGTTTTATAAATAACATTTGGTTGTTTGTTTGGTTAAGTGTCTTATATACACCAATAACAGCCTCAGATAAATGGGTAAAAAAATGATAGATACAGAAGTTGCACGTACTTTTGACAGACGCAGTGCTTTGTTTTTAACAGGTGGTGCAATTTTGACTTCTGTATTAGTATTACGAATGTTGCAAATGCAGGTTTTTGAATACAAAGAATATACCAGAAAAAGTGAAAACAATTCTTTTCGTGTTCAAATAACTATGCCAAAACGTGGCAGTATTTTATCAGAATCTGGTTCACCAATTTCCAAAGATATTTCTGTATACAGAATATATATTATTCCAGAAGAAACTGATGATATACAATCGTTGATTGATATTGTTACAAAAGATTTAAAATTACGTAAAAAAACTGTGGATAGAATTTGGCGAAATATAAAAAAACAGCAAGCTTTTCAACCTGTTCTTATAAGTGAAAGCTCTAATTGGGATACATTGGCAAAATTGGCAGCAAAAAACATACCAGGAATTCATATCAGCACCGGTTTTTCACGTATATATAAAATGGGGCCAGCTGGGGCACAAATATTCGGATATGTTGGTGTACCTAAAAAACCATTACCTAATGCACCATTTTTTACAACTGGTATAACTGGACTGGAAAAAAAATTTAATAAAGATTTATCTGGTAAATCAGGACAAACTGTATTAATTACAAATGCTGTTGGGCGTATCACAGGTGAAGATAAATCACAATTTATTCAACCACAATATGGTTCTGATATAAAACTGACTATCAAAGAAAATGTTCAAAAAGTTTTATATGATGCACTAGCTTTGAATCGTGCTGGTTGCGGCGTTGTATTGGATATAGAAACTGGTGATATCTTAGCGATGGCTTCTACCCCAAGTTTTGATCCAAATAATTTTAAAACTGATGACGGTGAAGAATATATTTCTTCGTTGTTAACTGATGTAGCTAAACCGTTTATGAACAAAGCAATAGAAGGTTTATATCCACCTGGATCAACATTTAAAATTGTTGTTGCTTTGGCAGCTTTGGAAAGTGGTGCTATTACACCAAATGAAAAAATATTTTGTCCAGGGTTTTGGGAATATGGTAATCATAAATACCATTGTTGGGAAAAAGACGGGCATGGTTGGGTTGATTTAATCGGTGCTTTGAAACATTCATGCGACATATATTTTTACCAGATTGCTTTGCGTATTGGTATTGATGCTATTAAAGCAATGGCTTTGAAATTGGGATTAAATCAAAAATATATGGACGATATTCTGGTTAATGAAATGCCTGGAATTATGCCGAACAGACGATGGAAAGAAAAAAATATAGGTTCTTATTGGGTACATGGTGATACTATTATTTCTGGAATTGGTCAGGGATTTATTTTAACTAATTGTTTACAGTTAGCTGTTATGATGGCACGTGTAGCATCTAATAAAGTTGTTATTCCACGTCTGATATATTCTGATAAAAAACAAACGTTTAAAAATTTAGGAATTCAAGAAAAGAATATTCAATATGTATTAAATGGTCTGGAACAAGTAACAAAAAAGGGTGGCACAGCTGCCGGCAGTGCAATCAATATAGATGGTAAAAAAATGGGTGGAAAGACAGGAACATCACAAGTCAGAAATATTTCTAAAACAGAAAGACAACATGGTGTTTTAACCACGGAACAATTAAAATGGAATTTGCGTAATCATGGATTATTTGTCGGATATGCACCCACAAACGCCCCAAAATACGCCGTATGCGTAATTATGGAACATGCTGGTGGATCTTCACCGGCTGCAAAAGCAACAGCAACAATATTAAAGGAATTATTAAAATAAAATGGCAGCAACAACACGTGTCTCTAATGCAAATATGATGAATTTTGGTGAAAAACTGTCACGTTTTTCATGGTCTTTGTTTATACCAATGTGTGTTGTTTTGATTTTATCTTTGGTGGTTTTATTCAGTGCTGGTGGTGGTTCATGGTTTCCATTTGCAACATCACAGTTACTGAAAATAATTTTTTGTATGGTGGTGTTTTTTGTTGTTGCTTTTTCAAATATTAAATTTTGGATAAAATCAGCTTACATTTGGTATGGAATTGCTTTGGTTTTAATAGTTTTGGTTACTTTTATTGGTAATGTTGGTATGGGTGCACAAAGATGGTTATCTTTGGGGTTTATAAATATTCAACCATCTGAATTCATAAAAATCGCACTTGTATTAGCTTTGGCACGCTATTTTGCTTGGAAAAATTCTGTTGAATTATCACAATTTAAAAATTATTTAATACCTGTTTTGATGTTGATAATTCCATTTATATTCATATTTTTACAACCTGATTTAGGCACAGGAATTTCTTTGGCATTGATTACAATAGGTATGTTTTACATAGTTGGTGCAAACAAAAAATGGTTTTTAATTGCGTTTATATTAGGTTTGCTGGCTGCACCAGCTGTCTGGTATGGTGCAATGCATAATTATCAACGAGACAGAATTATTACTTTTTTAAATCCGGAACAAGATTCACGTGGGGCAGGTTATCAGATAAACCAAGCTAAAATTGCCTTTGGGTCTGGTGGAATGCTGGGCAAAGGATATATGTCTGGAACACAATCACAACAATCATTTTTACCAGAAAAACAGACTGATTTTATATTTACTATGTTGGGTGAAGAATTTGGGTTTTTAGGGGCATTTATGTTGTTAATGATATACACTTTTATTGTTGTAATACTGTTTTGGTCTGCTAAAAAATGCAGAAACAGGTTTGGGCAGTTAATTTGTTTTGGTTTTATGTTGAACTTTTTCATTTATTATTTTATAAATATCTCTATGGTCTTAGGTTTATTACCGACTGTGGGTGTTCCTTTGCCGTTAATGTCTTTTGGTGGCAGCAGCCTGATGTCGTTACTGTTTGGTTTTGGTTTATGTCAAAACGCACAAATACACAAAGACCAACAATTATCATCTAAAGGGTTTTAAAAAATGAATCTACTTATTGTTGAATCACCATCAAAAGCAAAAACAATTGAAAAATATCTGGGAAACGGTTGGCGTGTTATTGCATCTGTGGGACACGTTCGTGATTTAGTACCAGAATCCGGCAGTGTTGATATAGAACATGATTTTAAACCTAAATGGCAAATTATGCCTGGTAAAGAAAAACAAATTAAATTGATAATTGATGAAATTAAAAAAGCAGATGCAATATATCTGGCATCCGATCCGGATCGTGAAGGTGAAGCCATTGCTTGGCATATAAATGATATTTTAAATACCCGTGATGTTATCAAAAGCAAACCTGTATATCGTGTAACTTTTCACGAGATTACAAAAAATGCTATTTTAGCAGCATTAAAAGAACCACGTGAAATAGATAATAATTTGGTTGATGCTTATCTGGTCCGCAGAATTTTAGATTATTTAATTGGTTTCAGTATTTCACCTTTGTTATGGAGACGTAATCTTGGTAAATCTGCCGGACGTGTTCAATCTGTGGCTGTAAAATTGGTAGTTGACCGTGAAAAAGAAATAGAAGCTTTTAAACCTATTGAATATTGGTCTGTAGATGCAAATTGCAATGTTGATAAAAATACGTTTATTGCTGGTCTTGTAAAATTCAATGGTAAAAAAATAGAAAAAATGACCATTGAAAATCAAAAAATGGTTGATGATATAATATCTGTTATAAACACACCAACCACAGGTATTGTTTCAAATATAGAAAAGAAAAAAGTTCAAAGACATGCAGCAGCACCTTTTACAACATCTACGTTACAACAGGAAGCTGCACGTAAATTGCATTTTTCTTCTAAAAGAACTATGGCTACGGCTCAAAAATTATATGAACAAGGATTTATAACATACATGCGAACTGATGCTACTAATTTATCTGTGGAAGCAGTCGGTGAAATTCGTGAATATATATCCAAAGAATATGGTGATAAATTTTTACCACCAACACCAAATATTTATGTAACAAAATCTAAAAATGCACAAGAAGCACACGAAGCAATTCGTCCAACACATTTTCTGAATCAAAAAGTAAATTTATCTGGTGATGAAGCAAAATTGTATGAATTAATATGGAAAAGAACAGTTGCTTGTCAAATGAGTAATGCTGAATTTGATTCTGTTTCTGTGGATATAGATGTTAAAAATGCAGTTTTTCATTGTGTCGGCACAACACGCATATTTGATGGTTTTATGAAAGTTTATATAGAAGATAATGATGATGAAAAAGAATCTGGTGATGTAAAATTACCTGTGTTAAATATAAATGATAAAATTGAAATTACATCATTAAAACCTGAACAACATTTTACACAACCACCTGCACGTTTTACAGAAGCATCATTGGTTAAAAAACTTGAAGAACTTGGAATTGGCCGTCCATCAACGTATGCAACGATTATGTCAACAATTGTAGATAGAAAATATGTTGAACAAGATAAACAACATCGTTTTCATCCAACTGTTGCCGGATGGGTTTTAGTGTCTTATTTGGCGAATTATTTCAAAGATTTAGTTGATGTTAATTTTACAGCAAAAACAGAAGATACATTAGATGATGTGTCAAATGGCAAAAAAGATAAATTATCTTCGTTACAATCTTTCTGGAATCCAACAAATAACATGATAAATTCTGCAAAAGATGTAAAAACTGTTGATATTATAAACAATATAAATGATTTTATGCATAATCATTTATTCAAAGATAATAACAATGTATGTCCAAAATGCGGTGCAAAATTGGGTATAAAATTATCTAAATATGGTGCATTTATCGGTTGTAATAATTATCCGAAATGTAATTATACTATGAAATTGACTGATAATGCACCAACACCTGAAGAACAGACAACTGAAAAAACACAATCTGAAAAAGAATTAGGTGAGAATATATTTTTCCGTATTGGTAAATATGGACCGTATGTTACAAATGGTGAAAAAAATGTTTCTGCAAAGAAATATAATTTTGAAAATATTAGTTTGGATATAGCCAAAGAATTATTAAATGGTGAAAAGAAAAAAGTAGAACCAATTATTCTTGGAAAAAATCCAGAAACAGACAAACCTATTTATTATTATTCTGATGGCAGATATGGTCCGTATTTATCTTCTAATCGTGTAAATGTTTCTGTAAAAGAAAAACCTGGTCTAGAAGAGGCTATTGATTTAATAAACAGCAAAAAAACTGTAAAACGTTCATTTGTTAAAAAGGCAAAATAATTGGCAAAATTTGATAATTCTTTTACTGATGAATTAAGACAAAGATTATCTTTGGTAGACGTGATTTCTCGCCGTATACCACTGAAAAAAAAGGGTCAAAATTATTGGGGATGTTGTCCTTTTCATAATGAAAAAACACCCTCTTTTTCTGTATCAGAAGAAAAAGGATTTTATCATTGTTTTGGTTGTGGCGAACATGGTGATATTATTTCTTTTGTAATGAAATCTGAAAATGTAGATTTCAAAACAGCTATAACAGAACTAGCTGATATGGCTGGTATAAAAATGCCAGATATAAAACAAAAAACACCTGAACAAAAACAAGCGGAAGAAAATTATATTCAGATTACAGAATCTGCAACAAAAATTTATCAAGAATTATTATTTACAGATGCCGGTAAAATCGCATTAGATTATATAAAAAAACGTGGTTTTTCAGATGAAATGATAAAAAAATATAGAATTGGTTATGCACCAAAAAACAGTGTTATTTCATCTAAATTTGCGAATATAAACAAAGATAAATTACTTGCCACAGGTCTTGTACGTGTTGGAAACTATGGCTTATACGATTTTTTTCGTGATAAATTGATGTTTCCTATATTTAATGCACATGGTCAAGTTGTTGCTTTTTCTGGGCGTTCTTTGGATGGCAGTGAACCTAAGTATATAAATACAACTGATACAGAATTATTTCATAAAAGACAAACTATATTCGGATTTAATTTTGCACGTGATGCTATTCATCGCCAAAATCGCAGCATTATAGTAGAAGGTCAAATAGATGCAATACAAATGCAAAATCATGGGTTTCCTGAAACTGTCGCACCACTTGGAACAGCATTAACAGAAGACCATGTTGCAATTTTATGTAAATCTAACCGTAATATTACATTTTGTTTTGATGGTGATACAGCAGGACAAAAAGCTGCTGTACGGGCCTGTGTCTTGGTTTTACCATTTTTACGTGATAATTCTGATGTTCGTTTTGCATTTGTTTCTGGTGGTAAAGACCCAGATGAAATATTAAAAAATCAAGGTGAATCTGCTATGCGTAAAATAATAGATGATTCAATTTCTTTAATTGATTTTTTATGGGACAGTGTAAATAAAAATTATTTAACAAACACACCAAATGGACGAACACAAGCTGAAAAATTTTTGAAAGATTGTTTATCTAAAATAACAGATAAAATATTTCAAAATGAAATTGAACAAGAATACAACAGTCGTAAATTTAATCAATGGCATAAATGGAAAAAACAAAAATATATTCCAGAAATAGAATTACCTGATGCAGATAATATGACTTTAAATGTTATAAAATCTGTTGTCCAAACATATCCAGAATTGTCTGAAAAGTATGTAGATTTTTTATCATCTTTGAATATTTCTTTTGATGAAGATGTTCCAAAAACAGATTTAAATTTAGAAAAAGCCGAAAAATTTATAGTTTCTTTTAAATTACAAAGATATATTCAAAAATTAAATTTAGAAAAACAAAAATTATTAGCGGATATTTTAAACAAATCTGATGGAAATAGTGATTCTTTAAAAGAAATTGATAAAAAAATTACCGAAGCACAAGAAAAATTAGATTTATTACTGGATATGAATAATCAATAAAAAATACCGGCCTTTTTGAATATTTTTATCAAAAAAGCCGGCTTTTTATTTTTATACATTAAACAAGAAATGACATATATCACCTTCTTGCATTATATATTCTTTACCAACTAATCTCATTTTACCAGCTTCTTTGACAGCCACTTCACCACCATATTCAATATAATCTGATGGTGATATAATTTCTGCACGTATAAAACCACGTTCAAAATCACTGTGTATTTTTCCGGCTGCTTGTGGTGCTGTCATTCCTTTTGTAATAGTCCAAGCATGTGCTTCTTTTGGTCCAACAGTATAAAAAGTTTGTAATCCTAAAGTATCATAACCTGTGTGAATAACTTGATCTAAACCTGATTGATTTAAACCTAGTTCATTTAAAAACATTTTTCTTTCATCAACATCAACAATTTGTGCTATTTCCATTTCTATTTTAGAAGATATAATCAAAACAGGTGCCTTTGAACCAAATTTTTCACGAACAATATCAGAATATTTATTACCTTTACTGGCAGCCGCTTCTTCAACATTACATACATAAACAACAGGTTTACTGGTTAATAAATTAAAAGGTGATGAATCTGTTTCTTGATCACGTGCTGGTATAGATTTTTCAAGACCTGTTTTTATACTATTTGCATCAGCTAGTAATTTAGCGGCATTTTTATCTTGGCCATGAACTTTTTTTTCAAGTTTTTTTATTTGATTATCTAAACTTTCTAAATCAGCCAACATTAATTCTGTTTCTATTGTTTCTATATCAGATAATGGGTCAATTTTACCATTTACATGAACAATATCATCATTTTCAAAACATCTAACCACATGAATAATTGCGTCAGTTGATAAAATATTTGATAAAAATTTATTTCCAAGACCTTCACCACTTGATGCACCCTTGACAAGTCCAGCAATATCAACAATTTCAAGCTGTGTTGGTATTATTCTTTCTGCACCAGCAACCTTGGCCAGATTATGCAGTGTTTCATCAGGAACAACTACACGACCTGTATTTGGTTCAATAGTGCAAAACGGATAATTTTGAGCATCCGCAGCTGCACTTTGTGTTAATGCATTAAATAATGTAGATTTACCAACGTTTGGTAATCCAACTATACCACAATTAAATCCCATATCTTTTCACCAATTAATTTGTTGTTTGTTTATTTGTTTTTTATTATATTATTCATATAAATAACTGGATATAAATATGTCATACCTTTGGCAAGAATTCAATATAAAAACATTTCCTGCGGAAACTTTAGTTTTTCGTGATGGTGTTTTTTGTGAAGATTTATCAGATTATACTAATATAAATTATAATTCTGATAACAATACTATATCTATTTTAAAAACACCTAAATTACAAATACATATTATATATGTTGGTGAAATAACCGGTAATATCAATATAAATATAGATATAACTGCTAAAAATACTGATATTATATTTTCCGGTAAAATTATTAACAAAAAACCGGCTTTTTTGAATATTTTTGTTAAAAATACCGGTAAAAATAGTGTTTTTAACGGACAAATAATAGCACAAAATTATGATTCTTTGGAAATAAATTCAAAAGGTGAACATTTATGTGAAAATACTGGTATTTTTATAAAAACAAAAGTATTAGCACATAAAAATACAAAAACTATATTAAATGGTTATGCAATTATAAATAAAAATAAAAAATTCTGTGACAGTGATATTTCTTTTTCTGTTATGGCAGATGAAACAGCTAAAATAACATTAAAACCAACCCAATATATACAATCTGTCCCTAAAAATGCTGTCCATAGTGCCAGTATCTATAAACCAAATAATGAACAAATAAATTATTTACGTATGTCTGGTATGGGTGAAATAGAAGTAAAAAAAGTGCTGCAAGAGGCATTTTTATCAGAACAATAAAAAAATACCCAAATATAATACCTGGGTATGAAAAATATCATCCAATTGGACTGTATTATTTCCGTTTAAAGCCCTGTTTTGCCTTTAATTTTGGATTTGCAGGGTCAATTAATATAACTTGTTTTCCACGACGAATTTGTTTAATATTTCCGCGTTTTTTCCAAGCTTTTAAAGAACTTAAAAATTTCATATCAAAATCCTTTTTACTGGGCAATTATAAACCAGTTTTATAAAAAATCAAATATTTATTATATTTATTTATTGTTTTTATTATGTCTGTTAGTTTTGTTGAAAATTAAAATAAACTTTTTTTAAACAAGTTTTCAACAAAAAAATCTTAGATTTTAGGGATTTTTTATAAAATTGTTGAAAAAAATCGTAAAATAATAAACAGTTGAAAAATAATGTATTTTTAATATTTTCAACATTTTTAAAACTTGTTACTTTTATGCTTGTTGAAAAAAGTTGAAATTGTTATAATTAGTATATCAGGAGAGGGAGTTTTGAAACAAAAAGTTCTAAAAGCTTTGGCAAATCCACCACGCATATTTTATGTGCCGTATTCTCTTGCTATATTAAATTTTATATTTTGGTTTGTTTTATTTATTGTGTTATTGGTTTTTAGTTTAGTTTTTGGTGTAAACAGTTTCGCTTTACCACTCAGTTTTTTAGGTTGTTTAATATTATCTCATTCTATTTTAGGTATTTATTCTAAACGTGACCCACAAATAGCACAAATAATATTTTCTAAATTAAGATTATTAAGAAATAAAATTCCAAAAAGGTTAGTGGTATAAGATATGGAAAAAATATTTGATTATTTTGCTGGTAATACTAATTCAATGATGTTAAATCTAACTGTTGTTTGTTTATTGATAGTTTTAGCATTTATTTTATTGTTAATATTTATTCCTTTGATAAATAAAAAGATTTTACCAAAGTTTGGTTATGTTAAATATTCTGAATATTTACCATTTGATAAAGTTTATACCGATAATACTTTGTCAACCACAGATGGTTCTTTGGTTCGTGTTTATAAAATCAAAGGTGTTCAAACCAGTATGATGGATAGTAAAAATCGTGAAAAATTACTGGATTTAAGAGCTCAATTATTTAATCAAATACAAGATTCAGATGTTTGTTTAAGATTTTTTACAATACGTGATTTTGCTGATGAAAAAACAAATTATGAATTTGATCAACCTGTGTTACAAAAAATATATAATAAATGGAATAACCAAGGTTTAAAAATTTATACAAATACATATTATCTTGTTATTTCTGTTTCTGGACAAAATAATAAAGATAAACTAGATAAATATTGTGGATATATAGAATCTATTTTATCTGTTTATAAACCTGAATTATTAAAAAATGATAATTTTGATAATATGGCTACATTTTTTGGCAGAATTTTGTCGCCTGTATCAAAACCTGTGATAAAAAAATGTGATGATAATATATCCAATGTAGTGACAGTTGATAATGTAGATTTTAAAAATAATGGTATAGTAGAATATACTAGTGGTGATAAAAAATATTATTCAGCTATGTTATCTTTTAAAATATCACCTGATTATTTAGATGAAGATTTTTATGATTCTATATCTACTTTGCAATGTGAAATGATAACAATGAATGCTTTTCGTATATTGCAATACAAAGATGTTGATTTTTTAATACGGCAATATAAATCAACAATTACTGATAAAAATAGAGAATCTACAACAGAGCAATTAGCGGAAGCAGAATTTTCAATGGATGAAAATATTACAGGAAATCAAACTTTGGTTGATTATTATCCTTCTTTTGTTTTATTTGGATATAATTTAGATGAATTAAATCAATATATTGCAGAATTTAAAAAAATATGTGCTGGTTTTGGTGTATCACCTGTGGTTGAAAATTTTGCAGCAAAAGTATCATTTTTTGCTAAAATACCAGGGTTTGATGTTTTCCCACGTAGTTTTAAAATGTTATCTAGGACAGCTGCAATCAGTATACCTTTGTCTTCTATGCCACAGGGTATTAAAAACAGTGATTGGGGTCCTGGCCCATTGGTTGTATTTCCAACAGCACAAGGAACACCGTATCAATTTCAATTTCATGTATCTGATAAACCAGCTGCTGTGGGACATACTTTGACAATTGGTCCAACAGGTGGTGGTAAAACAACTTTATTTTCGTTTTTGATTGCTCAATCTTTAAGACACCCGAAATTAAAAGTATTTTTCTTTGATAGAAACAAAGGTGCTGAAATTTTCACTTTGTCTGTTGGTGGTAAATATATCACTATGAATGGTAAAGAAAAAAATGAAGAAAATAATACATTTTTAACACATTTAAATCCGTTAAAAATGCCAGATACAGCCGTAAACAGAGCTTTCTTGCGTAGATGGTTTGCAATAATAACAGGTCAAACAGATGTTTTATCAACTGATGAAATTGCTCGTGCTGTGTCTGTGAATTTTGATTATTTATCAGATAAAGACAGGTTGTTAAAAAATTTATATGAAAGTTGTTTTTCATCAGATGGTAATATGCGTAGTGCTTTGAAAAAATGGGTTGATGATTTACAATATGGTGATATATTTAATGAAAATGAAGATACTTTGGATTTATATTCTCGGTTAACTACTTTTGATTTCACAGATATATTACAAGATGAAATTTTGGCACCTGCGGTTATATCTTATATATTACACAGAATAAACACAATAACTGTATCCGGTGGAAATCCTTCATTAATTATGATTGATGAAACAGCACCTATGTTAGAAAATAAAATGTTTCGTGATAATTTCATAGCTGGTTTACAAGAAGGACGTAAAAATAGACAAGCTTATATGGTTTCTTTCCAACGTGCAAATGTTCTAGATAAAATGGGAATAGGTGATGTTGTTCGTGGACAGGCACAAACTGTGTTGTTTTTCCGTAATCCAGCCGCTGATATCAGTGATTATGAAAAATGGAATTTAAATCCTTTGGAAATGGCGTTTATTCAAGGTAAAGCATATCCAAATTTAAAACGTGCTGTGTTATTATCAAGACCTGTTAATGGTGAATCTGTGGTTTTAAATACAGAATTAGGTGGTTTAGGTAATATGTTACGTTTATTTGAATCTGGGCGTTCATCTGTATTACTGGCAGAAGAATTATATAAAAATTATGGAAATAATTTTGTTGCAGAATATTTAAAAAAGCAAACAATGTAATTCATGAGATTATTTTATTTGTTTTTATTAATTTTATTTGTTCCAACAATATCTTTTGGAGATGATTGTTTAGGATATAAATTAACACCAAAAATAAATATAAAAAATCCATCTTGGGAAAAAAGTGTGGTTCAACCTTTGCAACAGATGGATATATTACATGGTGAAGTTATTGCAACAATGGTTGATAATTATGAAATAACAACAGATATAACTTCTATTGAAGATGGTTTTTGTGTCGCATTGAAAAATGTAGATGCTGTTATTGGATATTCTGATTTTTTGGTTCAAATAGATATTTCTCATAAGCCAGACAGTTGTTCATATAACGCAATTTTACAACATGAAGATGAACATATACGTGCATATTTATCAATCATAGATGATAATGCAGATTTATTAAAGCAATCTGTGATGTCTGCTGCTGATTCTATTACACCAATTTTTGTGAAAAATCAACAAGATATAGAATCTGCCATAGATAAAATCAATGAAAAAATACAAAATCATCCTGATATTATTTTGTTAAAACAACGTATCAAAGCAGAAGAAGAAATTCGTAATAAACATGTTGATCAAAATGATACAGGTGAAAATTTAAAAAAATGTTTAATATAACATCAATATATTTAATTTAATAGATTGTCCTAGATATCATAAAACTGTTTTTTTTAACTGTAAAATTTGTTATAATTATTGCTGAAAAATAAAAAAATAAAGGTAAAATTATGGCTGATACAGAAGAAAAAAAAGTAGAAAATCAAGAAATATTAGACAAAGATATTTTTGAAAAACTGCGTTTGTATAATCCTGATGATAAAGTAAATAAATTAATATCTGAAAAAATCAAAAATGTTTTAACTAAGCTTTTAAATGCAAATAATGATAAATTAAATCTTAAACCAGAAGAAGTTTATTGTTCAGGGTATAATTCAGATGAAGTAGGTGCTTTTACTGTTACTGATTCACAATATATAAAAGATCCAAAATATAAAGCTGTTTTAGCTGTTTCTGGTGGGTTGATAAAACAACTGGATAACGAAGATGAATTTGCTGCTGTTTTAGCACATGAGTTGGGACATTATTATTGGCAATTAAAATTTCCAAATAATAAAAATACTATTTTTCAGGAACAATCTTGTGATACTTTGGCGGTTGAATTTATGATGAATGCTGGTTATAATCCAAATTATGCAATGTCTGCATGGGAAAAAATAGGTATCAATGGAAATAAAAATTTTTCAGATGTAATTGCTAGAATAGCTGATGTTCATGGCAGTGATTCTTTTAGATTAAATAATGTTATGGCTGCAATTGCTGTTTTAGAAAGACAACGTGGTAAACATTTTACAGATATTGATAAAGATAAAACTGATATTGATTGGAATTTTTTCAAAATAAAAACAGTACAATTATTACCAAAAGAAGATCAAGAATCGTATATTGATACATTATTAGAATATAATTTTGGAACAACTAGTTTTTATGATATACGTGATAAATTTGGACAGATGGTTCTTTTGCAATTTTTGGTACAACTGAGTGGTATGGAAGAAATTAAAAATAATAAAAAAAGACAGGATGATTTTTTTAAAAAACTTGTTTTATATATTGAGATGCTTAAAAAAACAGGGACAAAACAAGAAGAAAAATTTTTACAAGATATATTTATGAACACATATCAATGGGATTATGCTGATATATATTTAAAAGATTTACAATTACAATTGTTTGGTATTTTTAAAGAATTTAATGATTGTTTAACAGATTTCAGTAAAAACGTGTATAACAAAGACAATGCTGTAAAATATGCAGAAAAAATATTAAAATATGACAAAAATATTTATAAATATTTAGATTTTTTTGCTGATTATAAAGATAAAAAAGATGTTTCAATTTTTACAGGTTTTGGCAAAGATAATATTGGTAAATTATTACCATTTGAACAATTAAAATCTTATGATAATCAATCTGTTAATGATGTAATACGATTGTATTATAATAATATTTCTTATGGTTATAAAGACACCGTTAAAACAGAAATATATTCTGTAAATAAAAACGGTATTGTTCAAGAATATTTGTTTGAAGATTTTTATGATAATAAAATCAAATTGTTAAATTTATTAGCAAAATATGATAAAGAAAAAAGCGTTCAATCTTGTTTAGATTGTTGGGATTTTATAGATAAACATGATGTTGATGAATTATTTGGAAATCATAGTATGTTACCAAACGAATTTGATGTATTGTACCAAAAAATATATAACAGAATACAGAACGAATATTTTTATAATTATTTTGGTTGTCAAAGTAATATTTATGATTCTGGTAACAAAAGCACAGTAGATCATCATTTAGATTTAAAACAAGAAAAACTACGTCCTGTTATATTAAATGTTATTGATTTCGCTACACAAAAATCATTAAACAAAGATAAAGTTTTACAAGTATATGACAGATTGTTTTTTATAAAAGATTCAGAAATAATTCTGGAACATGCGATTAATAATAAATATGTTATTGAAAAATATTCTGGTGTATTAAAATATTCACAATTTATATCATTAGCTTATCATATATTAGCAAATGGTTCTAATATAGATGATGCAAACAAAACACAAAAAATATTAGATTTTCTGGGTATAACACCACCAAAAAATAAAGATGAATTATATAATATTTGTTATACGTTAAAAGATAGTGATGAATTTATTTTTAATTTAGTATTATTTAATTATATGGCTAAATATGAATTAGATGTAATAGATTTTGTAAAATTTTCAAAAGATAATAAATTATTTGACCATTTTATTATAGGACTGAAACTGCCTCAACAGAATTTTATTGATAAGCGTATTAATGTAGAATCATATAAAAAATATTCAGTTCAAGATAAAATTGATATATATGATTATATGTTAAAATATAAATTTTTCTCTACATATTTTACACATAAAAACGATATGTTAAAAATATTGGTTAATGATATAACCAAGTATAAAATTAACGAAACGAATTTTAATACACAGGAAACAAACAATCGTTTAAGATTAGCTGTGAATATTTTATTGCAAGAATATGGTGAATATAAAGAAAAAAGATGTTTGGGTGTAATGACCGAAAGGGAAAAATTATTAGATTATATCGCAAATTATTGGGCTGTGCGTTTGGGTAAAGATACCAGACAAATGGATTATTTAAACAAAGTGGATTCTTGTGTAAAATGGTTGGATAATTTAAAAACAATAAACAAAGAAGGTATAAATATATGTATTGAAAATTTAAGTAAAAAAATAGCAGATAAAATTACTGCACAATTTGAAATTGCAAATTTATTTGATGCTAAATATAAAAGCAAAGCAGGTAATGAAGATGCTGTGAAATATGATTGGCCTGTACGTATTGCACAAAATGTTGTGGATTTTTTATGTGTCAGCAATTTAGCAGAAGAAGGTATAGAATTTTTAACAAATAATTTTACAGATGAATCTTGCAATAAATTTTTATCAGCAATTCAAAATAAGCCTTTTTTTGGAAAAGAAGAGTGGGGAAATAAACAAGTTTTAGAACAAATTCATGATAATTTTTCACATTCGCCATTACCGGTTCAGGCATATTTTTTGAATCCATTATTAGATGGTTACAGCAAAAATCCAGACGAAAAAATACAATTTGTTTTAAATAGAATATTTAAAAGTATGAAAACAGATGAAGAAACAAAAAACGCCATAGGTGTAGTTATCGAATCTGTATATAATAATGAAACCATGGCGGAACGTAATTTTGATTTGTGCACATTATTAACAATGGTGAAAACAAACAATGTTGTAAAAAATACAGATTCTAATCAACAAATTGGTCGTGGATTAAAAGGTTTTTTCCAATACAAAGGTGATGCATTTATAAAATTTGGACAAATGTTATCGTATTTACCATCTTTGCCAGCAGAAATACGAACAGAACTAGCAACTTTGCGTGATAAAGCAAGTGTTCCAGATCGTAAAGAAATTTTTGATATGTTGAAACAATCTTTGCCGTCAGAAGAATATAGTAAAATATCTTATGTTGGTGATGTTTTAGGTGCTGGTTCTATTTATGTTACAGTTCAGGTAAAATATGATAACCAAGATTGTGTTGTTGCGTTAATGCGTGAAAATATTCAAAACAAAATGATGACAAATTTGGATTTTATTTCTGGAACTATTAAATCTATGGTGTGGCGAGATGAAAAGAAATTTGGTGTTTTAAAAAATATTTTTGAACAAGCAGAAAAATCTTGTCATAACGAAATAGATATCGACAAAGATTATGAAAAATATAAACAAGCTGTTGATAATTATTCGCCTTTTGAAATCAGTTTAAATAATCAAAAATATAAAGTGGATGTGGCTGAATGGGTTGCGTTTGGTGCAATGCCAAATAATAAAAATGCTTTTAAAATTATGAAATTAGCCAAAGGTGATTCTTTGACCAGTGCAAAACATACAGATAAACAACAACATGATAACGCAAAAGCATATGTTGCTTTGGAACTAGCAATATTGTTATCTGGTAAAAAATGGGATACAGATAGGCATGCTGGACAGCAAAATTTTTATACAGATCAAGAAGGTGTTGTTCATATAGGTATTTTTGATACTGGTGCACAAATAGATAATTTACCAAGTGATATAGATAGAAGATTATTGGGGTTGTTAATTTATAAAATTATACAGAATTCTAGAAAAGATAAATCAATATCAGATGTTTTAAATAAAGCAATAAACGATATTCAAAATAATGATGAAACAATAAAAAAATACATAACCAAGATTATGTATAAATATTATCAATCTGATTTACGTAATATGTTTTTTGCCGAAAACAAATATGAACCGATGCTGAATATGCCAAATATACAAGTGCCAGATACTAGTGTCATAGAAAAAGAATTGATAAAACAAAAACATTCTGAATATCTTGAATGTGTCAGACGTGGCTTGTTGGCTTTGTCTGATATAATTGAATATAAAAAGCCATTTATAGATGAAGATGGTAAACACCATCCTGGTAAAAGTTTAACCGATAAAGATTTTTTTGATATTATTGTTGCACTTAAAACATCAGGTGTTATTGATAAAAATGTTAATGATACCTTTACAGACGATATGGGTATTAAAAATGATTTGTTTTATAAAATGATATCTAAAATTTTAAATAAAAATATGTCTGTTAAATACAATCATAACCATAAAAAAATTAAAATATTAGATAAAATTATAAACATAGAAGATGTTAAAGATTATAAACCAACATTGGTTCCAACAGACAGAATTAAAAATTTAGAACAATCAAATAGTATGGTTCCTGGAAAATTAAGTATTGTTAATGCGTTAAAATTAGCAAATAAAAGATTGCGAGAAAAAATTACAGATGGACAAACTGTACAACCAAGTCCTGATTTATACGGTGTTTATGAAAATATATAACCATAAAATATGGTTTCTATTTATTGTTATCAGCTGCAATTTTTAACAAAAATATGCTTGTATAAAATTATCCAATTTTGTTAGTATTATTCCTAATATGGAGGGAATGTTTTTTTTGCTATGACACAAAAAAACTAAAAAAAAGGAAAAGAAATTAAAAAATATTTTTTTGTGTTTTATATGTGCACTTTGTATATTCGTGATGAATATTACAGTGGCTGTTGCGTGTACGGCATCTGAAATAGATACAGGAAACGGTTGTGTTGATACAAAATTTACAATAACTACGACAAACCTGAATGCAAATGCGGTATTTAAATTTGTTTTATCGGCATCAGGAATATTCTATGTTGATTGGAATGATGGAAGCTCTGTGGAAATCATTACACGAAATAACAATACTACCCCGACAGAATACTCTCATACTTATGCGACGGCTGGTCAAAGAATAATAAAATTTGCAGGACTTGCAACAGGATATAATACAACAAGTTATAATAATGATAAAGATTCATCTGGTGCCGCAATCAGATTTGGTGCTTCAAACAACAATATATCAACACGCACCGGTGGAACACCAACTCTTATTGCTTCTTTAGATGGCAGTATTGGTTCGGCTTTTCCGACGCTGAATGGTGGTACTAATGACAGTGACAAACCAACGTTTTTTGATTTATGCAACGGGTGTACAGAGTTGCAAACAATTTCTGGGAATTTATTTTCTGGTGTAACAACCGCGAAGAAAAATTTGTTTCGTTCCGTTTTTGATAAATGTACAAATTTGACAGGTATTCCTGATGGTTTGTTTAGTTATGCATATGGGTCTGCAGAAAGTATGTTTCGTAGTGCTTTCTATCAATGCAAGAAGCTGTCTGTGTTTCCAGATAATTTATTCCCAAATATAGATGGTGCTGCGGCCAACATGTTTATGTATACGTTTTTTTTGAGGTTAATTTTACGACGACTAATCAATATATTCCTGGTAATACTTTCCTGGGGTTACATGGACAAACTGCTACTAATTTATTTAATTCTGCATTTAAAAAATCCAACATGGTAACAAGCTGTCCAAATGGAACAGATGATGTTACCGATACTTATTATAGTGCGTATAAAAACAGTTGGGACAGCAAAAAAGCCTGTGCGATAATTCAGCATACCTCGTGTACAGGTGCGGAATATCTTAGTGGAAGTGTCTGTTTGCCGTGTCCATCGGGTTATGATGGTGATGTACAAGATGGAAAAACGTCTATTTCTGATTGTAAAATCAGTTGCCCTGCTGGAAAATGGACAGGTGAATACGAAAGGTTGTCGTATATAGAAGCAAATGGAAAACAGTATATTGATACGGGCCATGTGATTTCTTCAACGTCTTTTAAAGCGGAACTTGAATATAGTTCTTCGGTAGAAGGTTCTGGAACTCTTGGGCATTTTGGTGGAAATCAGGACGCGTTGAATGGTCATGCGGCTAATTTTAAGGAAAACAAATTTGGTGTATGGGTTGCATTTGCTAATGCTCAAGGTTCGAGCACAGGTTCAAAAATAACAGTCGGTGGAATTTTTAATGCTGGGGAGATAAAACATATTACATACGAATTTACAGGTAACAATAGATCTTTATCTGTGGATAACGCATCTACATCTGGTACTTTTAGTGGGTCAATTATTTCAAATAACAAATATAGATTGTTTTCTAATGGTTGTGTTGGTGGGTGTAACGACACGCTGTTAACTGGTCGCATACATTGGTTTAAAATGTATGAAAACAGTACGTTAATTTTTGATTTTATACCTGCTAGGCGTGTGTCTGATAACGCAATTGGTATGTATGATCTGGTTAGTGGTAGATTCTTTGGTAACAGTGGAACTGGCGATTTTGTTGCTGGGGGTGTTTTGGGGACATTTGGTGGGTCCTCTTGTGAAAATGTTGGAATAGGTTATTATTCTTCTGCTAGTATGACATCTTATGGTTCAGTCAGCCAAAGAACCCAATGTGCCCCTGGGGATATCACACTGACAGAAACATCGACCAGTTCTGCTGATTGCGTCTTGGCGGATGGTTTTACAGTTTGTTCTGCAGGTAAATATATACCTGCAAACTCGCAAACTTGCACAACTTGCACTGCTGGCAATTGGTGCCCTGGGGGGCAATTGTATTTTGATACTACTGATCAAGGTATAAATAGTTGTGCGACAGAGATAGGTGTGGGTTGGTCTAGTGATGTGGGTTCTACTGTTCAGACAGATTGTTATTATATGATTACATTACATAAAAACGGTTATTCTGGTGTAATAGAGGGGTTGTCTGGAATTGGATGTTATGTTGCTAGTGTGGCAGAAGGTACAACTAATGCACAATTAAAATTGTTCTACAATACAGCGTGCACATTACCAGCGATTAGTTTGCCTGCACCAGGTGGTAACGGACATTATGATATTTCAACAAGTTGGGCAATAACTCAGGATATTACTGATAATACCGTTACAACAATTGCACCAGTTACATCAGCAGTCCCTGCTATAACAACATATTATGCACGTAAAACGTGTGCGACAAATTATTATAAATATGATAGTACATCTTGCTATGCATGTGGCGCAAACAGCTCCACACCAGCTAAGAATACACGTAGTACATGTACATGCGATTCTGGATATACAGCAGACGGTACAGCAAATGGTGCGACCACAAGTGTTAATGGTTGCTTAGAAGTTGTGGCAAGCAGTTTGTCTTGTAATAATGGATATTATTTGCCAGCTAACAGCAATGTGTGCTCGAAATGTCCAGTAAATAATTATTGTCCTGGTGGTACTTACAGTTTTGATGAAATAAACAATCAGGGAATAATACCTTGTCAAAGTGGTTTGTTTGCACCCGCTGGTATGTGGGAATCTGCACAATGTGGTCATATATTACATATTGGAGATAAATATGTGTATTTACGCAGAACAAAACAAATGACACCGTCATTAAATGTTGATATTGATAATGACGGCATTCCTGATTTTTATGCTAATATGGGAACAACACTTGTGCCAATGAATGCAGATTTCAGTAATTTACAAAGCGGTAATAGTTTGAAAGTAAATATTCCAGTTGGGACAAGTGTTTCGAGTGGTGTTTATTATATTTATGACGATACTGTCAGTGTAAATTGAATTATTTTATGGTTTGTGATATAATATCCGTTATGAATAACAGTTTACCAAAAATTCTTTATCATGGGTCTGAAATAAAAATAACAGATGGTTTTATTCGTATGAAACCAGGTTACATCAATAATATGAAAACACCAATAATTGCTGCTTTTGCAACATCTGATTTTGTACGTGCACGTCTTTATGCAATTATGCGATTAGTTGCTACCGGTTATAAAAGCCCAGTAAAAAATAATGAATTATATGTTGAATGTTTAAAGCAAAATGTTCCAGAAAAAGCATATGTTTATGAATTAGATTCTGTTGGTTTTAAACATGATATAGAAGATGAATATTATTCTTTGACAGATGTGAAAATAAAAAATGTTATTACAATTGATATTATGCAGGAAATTAAAGACAAAAACATAAAAATATATGTTTTAAAAGATAAAACTGTTTTTGCAAATATGTCCAGAAAACAATCTGATATTTTATGGGATAAATTGATTCAACAGCAAGATAAATTTGAATTATATAAACCAGATTTTGAAAAATTAGATATGGCTATTTTAGGGAAAATATTAAAAGACGGTTCAAAAGCACTATAAAAATCGTATTTTTTAAAATCAAACTTTCAACTTTACGGGAGATGGATTTGGTAAAAATGAAATTTTTGCCTCACTGCACTCGTCAACCTTGTAGGTTGACCGCCATACTTCCGTCTGGCTCTCGCTTGTAGTGAACCACCTTTTTTGGTGGCTCAAACCCAACACAACACACATATTTAACAAAAAAACATCCACAATGGATGCTTTTTGTTAAATCTTGGTTGTGCTCGGTGTGCAGTTCTCGAGCCGAATTATTAGAAATAGGTCAAGAGATTGATGCGTTGAAAGAGAAATTAGGGTTAGCAGATTTGAAATAATAGGTTTGAAAAAAGGGTAGGATTTGTTGTATTATCATGCTTGTAAAACAAAGGTTAAAATATGAAGAAAATACTTATGTTGTGTTTAAATTTATGATATCAATGTCATCATTACACCGGCACCAATCATAACGAAACAAACTATCTTTTTAATCATCGTGCCGCTAGAAATGTCTTCGTGGAATCGCTTGCCGAAAAATCGTGCCAAGATTACACCATAAAGCACAACAAAAATCGGCTGAACCGATTGAATCCCAGAATCAACCAGAACCGGAATCAACGACAGTGCGAATATAGGACTGAATGATCCCAATTGATCAAAGAATTCCACAAACAAAAACATACCGAACTTTTTGCGATATTTGCCAAAGTTTTTAACAATATCTTTGCGTACTGGACGACAGAATATCATCATGAATTGGACAACAAAAGATATAACCGACACCCAGAATGCCGCCGACACCCAATCTGTATGTTCCAGTAATGCCTTGTAGAAAGCACCCTCAAACGACAGTATTATAGCCGTCAGACACATCAACCAAAACCCAGCATTGATTTTTATATTTGCCTTTGGATTTATATTCAGCAGCAATGAAAACAAGATTATGATACCAAACCCGGCATATTGAACCGGATGTAAAACTTCGCCAACAATCAAAAAAGCCCACAATGGTATAAAGACCTTTTTCAATTGAAACAGAGCCACCACCACCGATGTGTCTGTTTTATTTAATGCGGCAAAATACGGAAACTGGTACCCAACATTTATGATGGACGATAACAACACAAACAACCACGCAGCTGGCGACAAAGAATGAATTGACCCGAACAGTGGCAAACATAGAATCCCCAGAATGTTGGTCAGGTTTACATAAAATATCGTTGTTGGAATACGCTTGAAAACACTGCCAGACACATACGCATCAAAGATATTTGATACTGCATATGCCATCGGACTGATAAAAGAAACCAAGACACCTAGTAAATTCATAGCATAGGAATTGTAGCATAAAAGGAAACAAATTGCAAAAAAGTTCAAAAGTTGAACAAAAACGTGCATTTTTGAAACTTATACTTTCGAACTCTGTGAAGGTATTAAGAATCCAATAAAAAACCGCCCTTATGGACGGTTTTGTAAATTCTGGTTGTGCAGTGTGTGCAGTTCTCGAGTCGAGTTGTTGGATGTTAGACAGGAAATAATAGATTTTAAAAACAAGTTTATGATATAATTATCAGTATAAAAAGGATTTAATATGCAAATAACAATAAGACCGATGACCCAAAAAGAAATGTGGCAATTTATTTTAGAAGAGCATCATGAGTTTCATACCAATTTAAAACATTTTGGATATACAATGAATAATTTTGTTCCAAATCCCGAGAATCCAATAGTCAAAGAAATGTTTGAAAAAGAAACTCTTACTGACAAAGACATAGCAAAATATAGTAAATTTTTCAAACAAGAAATTTATAACGTTAATGATTTAACAAAATACGATTCAATTATGAAATCTTATGTTATACCGATGATGGAACGTGGAATAAGTAAGTTTTTGGTTCCTTTGTTAAAATCGTGGAACACGACAATGCCAAATGAATTAGAAATATTATGTGCATATGGTAATGGTGCTTCGTATTTTGCATCTGATAAAAAAGCAAAAATTGTATTTCGTATGTCACGGTATCCAGATAATCAAGAAAAGATATTGAATACTATGTTGCATGAAGTTATTCATATTTTAATAGAAAAACCAATAATTGAAAAATATAATGTTCCACAAAATTTCAAAGAACGGATTGTTGACTTAATTGGTATAAAATTTTTTGGTATACATATTCAAGAAAAGTTTATAAATCCGTTTGTTGATAAGTATATAACACCAGAAGCAATTAAAACAGATTTACCGGGTGCAGTGCAAAAAATGATGAAAGATTATATACTTTTACAACAAAAACAAAATTCTATGGTTCAAAAGTAGTAGAAAAATAGCCTTTTTCAAAAAGACAACTTTCGAACTTTTTGTAGATATTGGAAAACAAACAAAAACTTGCCCCGATGGGCAAGTTTTGAAGCTCTGGTTGCGGGAGATGGATTTGAACCACCGACCTTCAGGTTATGAGCCTGACGAGCTACCGGGCTGCTCTATCCCGCGATAAAGTAATCTGTATTATATAGCTTTAAACCTCTGTGTCAAATAAAAAGTATTTAATTCTTATTTTTTATGTGTGTTTGCTTGGCTTGCATTGTTCATTTTTTGTTGCTAGAATTTGTTCAACACAGGGTTAAATTATGCAAAAATCTTTAAAAAAAAGATTTAGACGTTTTTTGAATAATGTTTCTGGTTGGGCAATTGTGCAATGGCCAATTGCTTGTATTTACTGTATTTTAATCTGGTTTGTTTATTTTACTTCACGTAAAGATATAAAGGGTTACAGTATTTTAAAGAAATTTAGCAAAAAGCCTGCTATTTTTGTGTTTTGGCATGGACGGACTATGATGTTGTCGCCTTTGATTGCTATGGCTGGTGTTCGTGGTTATGCTGTTGCTGACCCACGCAAAGATGGTCGTGCCATTGCAAAACTGGAAAGATTATTTGGTTTAAAGGCTATGTTCGGTTCTTCTTTTGGTGGTGGTGTGTCTGTTCTTAGAAAAGGGGTAAAGGTATTATCCCAGGGAACAAAGTGTTTGGCTTTGTCACCAGATGGCCCAAATGGACCATCTATGCGGTTTCATGATGGGGCTTTGTATTTTGCGAAAATGACAGGTGCACCAATTATTCCAGTTTGTGTGTCATGCAGCAGACCTTGGTTTCAAAATCGTTGGGATAGATATTTGTTAACTAGACCTTTTTCAATTATCAAAGGAATTGTTGGACAGCCGATTTATATAGATAAAAAAACAGAAATATCGGATTTTGAATATATAAGAAAAAATCTGGAAGATATCATGGTGCAACAAGCATACGATTTGGATAAAATTTTTACTGATTTTAAAGTAGAACAAGATTTGACACCAGATAATTTTAAAGAAAAAGCGAAAATGCTATGAAAACACCAAAATGGTTTTTAAAAAGAAATATAATTGCATGTGTTTTGTGGCCATTGTCTTTGTTTTATTGGATTGGGTCACGTGTTGTTTTTAATTTACGTAAAAAACATGAATATGTATCCAAAAGACCTGTTATTTGTTTTGGTAATATACTGGCAGGTGGTGTTGGTAAAACACCAATAGTCAGAAATGTTGCAAAATATTTTGATGCACCTGTGGTTATGCGTGGGTATAAGAAATCTAAAAAAACTGAGGGTATAGGGGACGAAGCTAAGATGTTGTCTGGGGACGGTATTTTAGTGCATGTTGGTGACAGAAAAAGTAATTTGATTTTGTTAAATAAACAAAAGTCTAATACACCAATTATTATGGATGATGGTTTCCAAAATTCATCAATTAAAAAAGATATTTCAGTGTTGGTTTTTGATGAAAGTATTGGTTTTGGAAATGGGTTTTTGTTACCTGCTGGCCCAATGCGTGAACCTAAATCTGCTATACACAGGGCAGATGCAATAATTGTGATAAAAAACAAAGATGTTGCACCTGATTTTGCGTTGCCTACAAATATACCAGTGTTTTATGCACATAATCAAACTGTATCGCCATATGATAATAAAACGTCAGTTATTGCGTTTGCTGGTATTGGTTATCCAAAAAAATTCTTTAACAGTATTACATGTAAATTGATTGAAACACGTGTGTATCCAGACCATTATCAATATACTGAAAAAGATATTAAAGATTTAATTGCAGTTGCAAAAAGTAAAAATGCAAAATTATTAACCACGGAAAAAGATTGGGTCAGGTTACCTGATTGGGCAAAACAAGAAATTAGATTTGCAAAATTAAACACCGAAATAGAAAATAATTTTTATGATTGGCTATATAAAGGAGTAAACAAATGACTACTGTGACAAAAAATGTTAAGATATCTGGTATTGGTATGCATATGGGGTTGCCTGTGAATATGGTTGTGATGCCATCAAAAAAAACAGGAATTTTCTTTAAAAGAACAGATATCAAGGGTTCTGATTTAATACCTGCAACGTTTGATAATGTATGTGATACAATGCTTCGCAGTACGCAAATTGGTAAAAAAAATGGTGCAAATGTCAGAACAATTGAACATTTAATGGCTGTATTATTTTTGTTGGGTATAGACAGTGCAATTATTGAAATAGATGGACCAGAAGTACCATTTTTGGACGGAAGTGCGTTTGAGTTATATAAAGTATTAGAAAAATATGTTTCTGACAAGACTAAAATGAAAAAAATAGTTGTTAAAAAAACAGTAGAAGTAAAAAGTAAAGATTTAATTAAAACATTACCGTTTTGGCAACGTGTTAAGGCAAAAATTTTTAGTGGCAGAATGACTACTGACGGCTTTATTAGGATTGCACCATATGATAACGGGATGTTAATAGATGCTATTTTAGATTATAATAATAAAATTATTGGAACCCAGTCGTATTCTTATACTTTTGATGGTTCAAAAGCATCTGTAAAAGATTTTATTGATAATATTGCAAAATCTAGATCGTTTGGTGGATATTCTGAATGGGAATATTGTAAACGTCATGGTATGGGTCTAGGTTGTAATTTGCATAATGTTATTGCTGTGAATTCAAGATGGGATGCCACTATGAATAAATTGTATTATCCAGATGAATTTGTTCGTCATAAATGTATAGATATACTGGGTGATATGTTTACATCAGGCGGTTTTTTGTGTGGTTGGGTGCAATCTTATAAGGGTTCACATGCATTGAATAATTTAATTTTACGTAAATTATTTAGTGATAAATCTAACTATGAAATAGTTGAACCAAAAGGAGAGAAAAAATGAAAAAAAGCATAATTTGTTTATGTGGGGTATTGGTCGCATGTGCTGAAACAATAACTGCAGGAACAGGTTTGAATAGATTATATCAAGAACCAAAAGATTGTACGTATTTATATACTATGACATCTGATATAACAAACTATACCAAAGAAGATGTGTATAATTATTTGGAACAAAAAATATTAAATCAACAAAAACGTGGTGATTCTTATTATATAGTCAATGAATCAATTGCTGATAATGTTGGTGCAATATTTGGACCAAAACAAACGTATACATTAAAGGTTAAAGTTTATAATTGTAACAAATAATAAAAAGTCGTTTTTTAACGACTTTTTATTATAAAATATGGCTTTATTTTTTTGGTTCGTTTGTTTATAATGTGTGTATAACAGAGAGAGAATTGATAAAGCAAATAATAACAGTTCATCGTAAAAAATTTGCAACGGGCTTGTTTTGGCAGCCTGTCAGTGTTGGTAATACTGCGTTAAATTATGCAAAGCAATTATCTAAAAATATAGATAAAAAATATACATTATTTGTAGATTATAAATCCATGGTTGGTTTGGGTGATAAAAACACAGGGGTTTATGTTGGTTTACCAAGTGCGGCAGCTGAAATTGTTGATTCTTTGTCTGAATTTGTGTCTTTTTTAGGAGTTTTTCAGGTAAATAATTATTTTTATCTGGTGGCTGTGCGTAATGGTGTAATAATTCGTGATGTTTTAATTGAAACAGCAGAACAAGCACGTAAATTATATACAGAATTATCAAATATTCCTGATTGGGGTGGTTTGTTTGCGCCTGCATCGTGGGGAATGCCTAAGGCACAGGAAAAATTTATTTCTGAATTAATACGTCCTTCTGTTTCTGCCAGACTGCATCCAATAAATGTTTTTAATTCTATTTGGCCAACGATTATATTTTTTGTTTTGGTTCTGTTGGTTGGTGGGGTTTTGTTTCGTGATAAAATAAGACGTGTATTTTTTTCATCATCACCTGTGCAGACTAATCCTGAATTAGTTGCAGAATATAAACGTAATATTGAATTAAAAAAACAAGAATTAGCAAAACAATTAGATATAGCAAAACAAGAAGTTACACCAATCGAATTTCCATACGATTATTTACCAAATGTTATGGAACGTGCCAAATTATGCTATAAAGCTATTGCGTTTGTTATGCAGCCAATTCCCGGGTGGAATCAAACCTATGCAAAATGTGGTGAAGATTTTGTGTCTGTTACATTTGCACGTAATTTTGGAACAATAAATGAATTTTATCTTAATGGTGCAGAATTAATGCCTGGTGCAATGGTTCAGCAATTGTCTGAAAACGAAGTTATGGTTCGTGTTAGATTACCACAATTAAAAACGTATGCATCATTGGATGAACGTGATATAGCCAGTGCCGTGCGTGATATTACTACGAATTTTCAACAGATAAATATACGTGCAGATATAAATCCTGTAACAGATACTGTGACAAATGGTGTAGATACAGAAAGTGTGAATATCGTTGAAATTTCTGCTGCGTCTAAATTAATACCAACAGAATTTATGCATATATTTAATGATTTTGATGGTGTGTATATGACATCTGTTGCGTGGAATGCTGTTACACGTATGTGGCAATACGAAGTAATTATTTATACAAAATAAAGGTGAAAATATGTTAAAAAAATTAAAAATATTTTTATGTTGTATGTTGGTGATTTCTGGGGTTTGTGCAAATGCAGATGAATATGAGTTTGCTGATGAATCAGAAGAATTATCACAACCAGAGGTTATACAAACACAAGAAATTGCGACAGTAAATGAAGTTGCTGATGATGATTTTGCAGACAGGGTTTCTGTAGCTGCTTTGGATGAATATGATATGTCTGGTTCTTTGTTTGAAAAGATAACTTTGTTGGAACAAGACAAAGTAGTTTTGCAACTGGAAAAAGAACGTGCACAATTAGATTTAGAGCTGGAAAGATTAAATGCTGAAAAATTAAAATTACAAATGGAATTAGATACTTTGTCTGGTCGTGCAGAACATCAACAGCAAGAATTAGAAGCACAAGCTGAAAGTTTAAAAAGACAAAAAGAAAGTTTAGAAGATTCTATAGAAAAACAATCTGTTGAAAAAAAATCTGGACAACAAAAACAAGAATCAGGAAATCTAGCATCTAGATATAAATTGATAAATATTGCTGGTATTGGTAATCAATTGCAGGCAACCGTAGAAAATATTTCTTCTGGGCAAACTAAAAGAATTTCAGTAGGTAAAGAATTAGATGGATACAGAGTGAAATCTATATCTTTAAACGAAGGAATTATTTTTGAAAAAGACGGTGTTTCTGAAAATTTAAATATCGGGAAATAATATGGTTGATACAGATAAATTAGATTTGAACAGTAATTCTAAAAATCCATCTGTGCCGGCTGGGTTGGAAAATGCCAACAGTAAAGATATTTTGGATTATTTGTTTGCTAATAATAATCGTTTGTTAACAGCATCTGCTGATGAATTAGCTTTGCCGAAAGACAGTCAAGCTTTGATGGCATATTTTTCTGGTGGGGAATTGATTATTTCTAGAACACACAGGTATGATGGACGTGTGTTGGCTTTTTTGGATTTGTTGAAACAAAATGGCAAATTGGTTAAAAGCCCATTTTATTCCGATTTAGGTTTGATTTCTAATATATATAAAACAAATGATGAACGGCTGGGAACATATATTCATTCGCATCAAGATTATGATAATCAGATGCAAAAGGATTTTGTAGATATTATTGCACGTGCGGCTGCTCAAAAGGTATCTGATATTCATATAGAAGTCGCAGATCAAACAACAATTTATTTTCGTATAGATGGCAGCATGCAACCTGTGTTGGAATATAATTCACAATGGGGGGAATCTTTTACACGTGCTGCGTTTGCATCAGCTGATATTTCTAATTCTAGTTATGCACAAAATGAATATCAAACTGCGTTAAAAGATGGTCGGACACCGTTACGTGGAACCAAAGATTTATTTTTGCCAGCTGGGGTGTTAGGCATCAGAATGCAATTTAATCCGATTTCTTTTGGCAGTCAATATGTTGTTATGCGTTTGCTGTATGATAACCCCAGTGAAGGATTAAAGACAGAACAGGAATTTAATGAATATGAACAAAAATTATTGTTGCGTTTACGTGCAGCACCAACAGGGTTAGTTGTTGTTGCTGGACCAACATCATCTGGAAAATCAACAACATTAGTTCGTAATATGGCATTGATGTTAAAAGAACGCAGATATGAAATAAATTTGATTACTGTGGAAGACCCAGCTGAACAAAAAATATTCGGTGCACATCAGATGCCTGTGGTAAATGCATTAAACGAAGAACAACGTGAAGAAAAATTTACAGAAGCATTAGCGGCGGCTTTGCGAAGTGACCCAGATACTTTGATGGTTGGAGAAATACGAACTTTGGCTGCAGCACAATTGACGGTTAAGGGTGCTTTGTCTGGACATAATGTGTGGACAACGTTGCATGCTAATTCTGCGATGGGTGCGTTGACTCGTTTATTAGATATGGGGGTAGAGGCTTTTAAATTAAAAGATGAAACTATGTTGCGTGGTTTGGTTTCAATGCGGTTGTTTAAAAAGCTTTGTCCATATTGTCGGGAAAGGCTGATTGATAAACCAACACATCCTGCATATCATCGTGTTATGGAAGCTTTGGGTGATTTAGGTTTACAACAAACTTATGTTCGTGGACAAGGATGCGAACACTGCAAAGGAACAGGAACAGCTGGTCGTGTCAAAGCTGGTGAAATAATTATTACTAACAGTGAATTTTTAAATTTGGTTCTATCTGGTGAAACAGAAACAGCATTGCGTTTTTGGCTTGAAAAAATGAACGGACGTACATTAAAAGAGGCTGCTACTGAATTGATGTTGCGTGGTGTTATTGGAGTTGATGAATTAGAACGTTGGGTTGGATTGTTGGACAGACCATGGGTGTATTAAAATATGAACAAGTTAGAAATACTTTATGCAAAATTAGTTTTTAAATTAGATGCTGACAAGCGTATGGCTATTTCGCGTAAGGTTGCATCATTGTTGCGTAACAATTTTACTTTGATGGATGCCTTAAATAGAATTGAAATGATAGAATCAAAAAATGGTAAAAAACCAAACGAACCATTTGCGATTGCTATGCGTGAAATACAAAAAAATTTGGAACGTGGTATGACTTTTGCAGAAGCAACACGTGGTTGGGTTCCATATGAAGAAACTTTGTTGTTAATGTCTGGTAATGTTTCATCTTTGTTGATTTCTTTGGAAAACGTTGGTCGTGTTGTTGGTGGTATCAGGCGTATTAAACGTGCTATGTTAAATGCTGTTGCGTATCCTTTGTTTTTGTTTGTTTTGACTGTGGGTATAGTTGTTATGGTTGGAGTGTATTTGGTGCCACCTTTGGCAGAGGCTGCGGGCAGTGAAGTTGTTTGGCATGGAACAGCGGCATCGTTGGTTTGGACATCTGAGTTTGCAAATAAATATTGGTTTGTTTTTGGTGCAGTGTTTGTAGCTTTGATAGCTTTGATTTGGTTGTCATTGCCAATATGGACAGGAAGAATCAGAACGTTTTTTGATAAATTGCCACCATGGAGTACATATAAATTACAGTCTTCGGTCAGTTGGTTGATGTCTTTGGCTGCGATGGTGTCTGCTGGGGTCAGTGTTCCAGATGCGATGCGTTTATTGGCTGATAATTCAAACAGATATTTGTCTGCTGTTTTAGAAGAAACGTTACATTATATTGCAAACGGTGAAAATTTAGGTAATGCATTAGCGTTAACTGGTAAAGATTTTCCAAGTGAAGAAATCATAGGTGATTTAATAATTTATGCTGATATGAACGATTTTGATAAAAATATAAATCAAATTGCACGTGATTATATGGAAGAATCTGTTCGTAAAATGGAAAGTATAGCTAATGTGTTAAACAGTATTGGTATCATTTTAGTCGCTGTTATAATTGGGTGGGTTGTGTTTGGAACATTTCAAATGCAAGAACAAATCACATCTGCAATTATGTAAAATAAACAATCAAAAAAAGACCGGCATTTGCCGGCCTTTTTTTAATTTTTTTATACCATAAATGGCAGGTTTTCCAGTGTGCCTTCGGTCACACGAACATTTACATCAATCAACATAAATATAGAATCTGGTGTTGTTTGCATGTTGCATGGGAAAATATCATTTGCCAATAAATGGCTGGTGTTAACACTTAATTTTGTTACCAGGTGATCGTCGTCCAACAAGGTGTAAATCGGACCAATATCACGTGGTGTATTTTGTCCGATTTCATGTTCGTTTTGTGGACAACGTAATCCGTCCAGAATAGTTTTTACACGATTATCTATATCTGAATGTGGAACACCAACAATTTCTGGGTGCATTAACAAAATGTCCAGCTCTGCAATCATTTTTAAATTAGATGTAATAATCGGATTCCAATCCATACCACCAACATGTCTGGTTATCACAGGGCTTTTGGTTGCATCAGGCATCATAAATTTATTCAGATTATCCCAAGGTTTCAAAGTAACCAGTTTTTTTAGCTGTGGATGAAATTGCATACGTATGTCCGCTATGTGTTGAGCACGTTTTTTTGGGTTTGTTAAAATATCGCCATAATATAATAATTTAAATTTCATGTTTGTTGCCTTTTTGTTATGTGTAATATACTGTTTTTACACTGTTTTTTGTGTGCTTTATCAGAATATAACCATAAAAAACCTCTCTCCAAATTTTTTTTGTTTTTTTGCCGATAAAATACCCTTTTTCCTTGCTTATTATATCATAAATTGCTATGTTTTACATAGCAAAAAGAAAGGAATAATAAATGGCTGTAAATAATGAATATACTGGTGATTCAATCAAAGTATTAAAGGGTTTAGAAGCGGTCAAAAAAAGACCGGGTATGTATATCGGTGACGTCGGCGAAGGTGGTGATGGTTTGCACCATATGATTTATGAAGTTGTAAACAATTCTATTGACGAAGCCATGGCTGGATATGCCGATACGGTATATGTTTCTTTGAACGCAGATGGCAGTGCGACTATTCGTGATAATGGTCGTGGTATGCCGTTTGATATAAACCATGAAACAGGTCGCAGTGCTTTGGAATTAATTATGTGCGAATTGCATGCTGGTGGTAAATTTGATAACGAAGGCAACGGTGCATACAAAGTATCTGGTGGTTTACATGGTGTGGGTGTATCTGTGGTTAATGCTTTGTCTACTTGGTTAGAGGTTCGTGTTTGGCGTGGTGACAAAGAAGCCAGAATGAGTTTTGCTGATGGTGTTCCAACAAATGATTTGACGATTGTTCCAAACGAAACAAAATATGAACATGGAACAGAGGTTACTTTCTTACCATCACCTGAAACATTTACAGGAACAGTTTTTGATTTTGATACATTGGAAGTTTGGTTGCGTGAACAGTCTTATTTGAACGCAAATGTCAGAATTATTCTGGAAGATTTACGTGGTGCTGAAAAAGTAACTCGTGAATTTCATTCAGCTGATGGATTAAAAGGTTTTGCAACATATCTTGATAAATCAAAAGAATTGTTAAATGCAGAACCAATTCAGATGATTAAAACTATTGATGATTCTTATATTGAAATTGTTTTACAATGGACAACAGCTTATACGGAAACATCACTTTGTTTTACAAATAATATTCCAAACCGTGATGGTGGAACGCATCTGGCTGGTTTTCGTGCTGGTTTAACACGTGCGTTAAATAAATATATTTCTGAACAAAATTTGAAAAAAGATATCAATTTATCTGGTGAAGATTTTCGTGAAGGTTTAACCAGTATTATCAGTGTCAAGATTCCAGATCCTAAATTTGGTTCTCAGACCAAAGATAAATTGGTATCCAGTGAAGTTCGTCCATTAGTGGAAAATACTGTTAATGAAATGCTTTACGAATATTTGGAAGAAAATCCGGTAATCGCAAAAATGATTATAGATAAAATTGTAGAAGCAGCAACTGCACGTGAAGCTGCACGTAAAGCACGTGAATTATCAAGAAAAAAGACAGGACCAGAATTAGGAAGTTTACCAGGAAAACTTGCAAATTGTTCTGAACGTGATCCTGCTAAGTGTGAATTATTTATCGTTGAGGGTGATTCTGCTGGTGGTACTGCAAAACAAGGTCGTGACAGAAAAACACAAGCTATATTACCTTTGCGTGGAAAAATTTTAAATGTTGAACGTGTTCGTTTTGATAAAATGTTAGGCTCTGATACAATTGGTGCTTTGATTACAACATTGGGTGCTGGTATCGGTAAAGATGATTTTGATATTGAAAAATTCCGTTATCACAAAGTTATTATCATGACTGATGCGGATGTGGACGGTCAACATATTCAAACTTTGTTAATGACGTTCTTTTATCGTCATATGCCAGAAGCTATTGAACGTGGATATATTTATGTTGCAAAACCGCCACTATATGGTGTGACACGTGGTAAACAGCAAATTTATATTCAAAATCAACGTGAAATGGATGATTATTTGTTAGACCAACTGGCGACAGACGGAATAATTGAAACAGCTGATGGTCAACAATTAACAGGTGCTGATTTGAAACGTTTGTTGGAATTGGTTGATGATATGAAAAATAATTTACAATCATTAAATCATGTTATGCCGTTGCGTTTCATAGAAGCTTTGGCATTAAATAAAGTGTTTGAAAACGAAAGTGCTGAAAATTTTTCTGCTGCTGAACGCATGTTAGATAACGAAGAATTAGAATTTGAACGTGGTTGGAAAATATCAGCTGATTCTGATGGAATTAAAATTACTAGAACATTACGCAGTGTTACAGAAACACATGTTTTAGACAGAGAAAAAATCAATTCACCTGAAATTCGTGCATGGCAACGTATGGCTGGTCGTGATGAATTGATAAATACTTTTTCTAAACCAACGGTTTTGCGTGTCAAATCAAAATCCCAGAAAATATGGGGTGCGTTTGCTTTGTTAAATACTGCGTTTGAATATGCTAAAAATGGTTTGAAAATTCAAAGATACAAAGGTTTGGGGGAAATGAATGCAGAACAATTATGGGAAACAACTATGGACCCAAATCATCGTTCTTTGTTCCAGGTAAAAATAACAGATGCGTCTCAGGCTGATGAAGTGATTTCTATGCTGATGGGTGATGTTGTTGAACCTCGTCGTGACTTTATAGTAGAAAATGCTTTGAATGCAAACTTAGACGTGTAAGAACCTATAAGGGGGGGGCATGTCGGCTGATTTCAGTAAAAATGATTTCGGTCAAACAATAAGATTAAAAACACCAGAACATCTTAAAGATGTTTTGGTGGGAAAATTCTGCCGTTTAAGTTATGATGATTTAAACAAAGATTATTATAATCAAAAAATAGATAATTTTAAACAATATGGTAAAACAGAAATTGTTAAAGATTTTGATAAAGCCAAAGAACGTATGAAGCAACAAATGATATCATCTGATAATTCCAAAGATAATTCTGTATTATATACTGCTATGACACAATTTAAAAAAAATCATGAATAAAATATTTACAAAAAATTGGTTTATGAATTTAGATTTAACACTGCGAAAAATGGGACTGGACAGTGATGATAAATCTTTTGATGAAATTAAAGATAATTTGAAAAATCAAAAAAAATTATCACCGGATGAATTTGCTGATTGTGTGGCGTATGTGATTTTGGCTGGTGGGTTTTCTCAGAAAACTGCGAAACGTATTCATAAAATTATAATGGATAAAATTCAAAAAACACAATGTTGTGATGATTTGTTAAAAATATTTAATAATAAAAATAAAATTAATGCGATTATTAAAGTCTGGAATAATAAAAAAGATTTTTGTTATGAATATTATAAATGTAAAAATCTGGATGAAAAATTAAATTATCTACAAACTTTGCCGCATATTGGAAAAATTACAGCAAATCATCTGGCAAGAAATCTTGGTGAAAACGTTGTTAAATATGATATTTGGATTCAAAGATTAGGTGTTGTATATGGCGGAAATAATGCGTTATATGAAAAAATCAATAATAAAAAATTAGATGCTGATATAAAAAAATTGTGTGATGATATGTTTGAACATCTAGAACACGAAACAAATTTACCACGTGGTTATATAGATGTTGTTTTGTGGAAAAGTTTGCAAAATCATTTAATAGAAGGTTTATAAAATGGATGTAAAAATTGAACAATCTTGGAAAGATGTTTTAGCACCAGAATTTGAAAAAGAATATTTTAAACAACTGACCGAATTTGTGCGAAGTGAATATTTGTCTGGTAAAACTATATATCCAGAAGCCAGAAATATTTTTAATGCCTTTAATTTATGTCCATTATCAAATGTAAAAGTTGTTATTATTGGTCAAGACCCGTATCATGAACCTGGTCAGGCACATGGTTTGTGTTTTTCTGTTCAACAGGGTGTGGCTTTGCCGCCGTCACTTGTAAACATATACAAAGAAATAGAACAGGATATTGGTCATAAAAGCATAACAAATGGTGATTTAACAAATTGGGCAAAGCAGGGTGTGTTATTGTTAAATTCTACTTTGACTGTGCAAGCTCATATAGCTGCATCGCATGCTGGGCATGGTTGGGAAACGTTCACAAATGCTGTTATCAAAGCTGTTGCTGAAAATCAAAAACATGTTGTATATATGTTGTGGGGGTCATTTGCACAAGAAAAAGCAAAAGTTGTAGATGCAACACAAAATTTAATTTTGAAAAGTGCACATCCTTCGCCATTATCTGCATATAGAGGATTTTTTGGTAATCATCATTTTTCACAGGCAAATGAATATCTAATCAAACACGGAAAACAACCAATAGATTGGTAAATTTTTAGAAATTATAGGTTGCACCTAAACCATAAAAAGCATAAGAATTATTTTCTTCTGCTGTGTTTGCATTTGAAAAATGTTGAATAAATAATTCCAAAGCCCATTGTTTAGTTAAATTATATCCAAACATCACTTTGAATTGAAAAACCAGTTTAGAACCAATACGTGCATTTTCTTCGGCTTGTAATCCGACACCAGCACCAGTTCCACCATAAAAACGATTATACCTGAATAATGCAATGTCTTCTGTTAAATATGCCATTGGAATTGTGAAATCTTGCCATTTCCAACCACGTTCTTCGTCTAATCCCAAGGTCATAGACACATTTATAGAACGACGGGCAGGTACACGAAAAAAACTGGTCGGTTGAGAATATTGAATTGTTCCGATATAGAAAGGAACGGGTTTTACAGGTGGTGGTAATAAAATACCTGTGTCAAAACCCTGACCAATACCGAAAGCAAATTGTTCTTGGTATGTACCCATAAATGGGTTTTTGTCTGGTAATATATAATCACGTGCCAACGATATATTTGGTAAAATTAAAACCAATAAAAATAAAATGAATTTTTTCATGCTAGCCATTTTATCATAAAAACAACCGTAAAACAAATTAAATATATGAAATATTGTTGCAAAGTCAAAAAAGTTTGTTATAATCTGTTGCACTGGCGGCGTAGCTCAGTGGTAGAGCAGAGGAATCATAATCCTTTGGTCAGGGGTCCGAATCCCTTCGCC
>CAJONJ010000038.1 GCA_905236005.1 uncultured Alphaproteobacteria bacterium | reverse complement strand
TGTAATCAATAACCTTGCCCTTTAATGGGTTAGATTTTTTACGATAAATTGCTGCACGAACTGCCATTATGCCACCTCTTCTTCTGTATTTTTCTTCATCATGACGGATGGTGTCTTGGATAATTCTTCAACACGAACATTCAAGAAACGAATAACATCTTCGTCAATTCTGGAACGACGTTCCAATTCTGCGATTTGTTCGCCTGGCAATTCAATGTTTAACAAAACATAATGAGCCTTGCGATTTTTACGAATAATATAGGCCAAATTTTTCAATCCCCAGAATTCTGTTGATTTTACATCACCACCTAATTCTTTGATAATCGCTGTGAATTTTTCCGCTTTTTCTTTAACCTGCGGTTCAGTCAAGTCCTGGCGAAAAACCAAGACGCTTTCATAATAAGCCATTTTATTTCCTTTGGTTTATACAGCCGACGACCCCATGTCATCAGCAGGAACGACAATCATTATGCAGTTTTTTTACAAAAAATCAAGCTTTTTTATCAAATTTGATTTTGCTGAATTAAATCTCTATTGACATGCTATCAAAAAATTTACTATGATTCGTATATCAAGGGGGAAAGTTATGCGAAAATTCCATAAAAATCTGAATATAATGTCGCTGTTTACTGCGGGTTTATTGGCGGTTTTGTTGGTGTTTTGGCGAACATTTATGAATATTGCTGCATCTAATATATTATTAAATGGTATTATTATTGGCACCGCTGTATTTGGCATTGGTTTATGTTTTGTGAATATTTTCCGTCTGTTACCTGAATATAAATGGTTGCACGCATATTTTGATGGTCGTGCAAATTCTGGCTTTGTTCCAAAATTGTTGCGACCGGTGGCTTTGGCTTTGCGAAACAGACATGCACATATTGATTCTTCTACGATGACAGATTTGCTGGATTTGGTATCTATAAAAATAGAAGACGAACGTGATTCAGTCCGTTATGTAACAAATACTCTGATTTTTCTGGGGTTGTTGGGGACTTTCTGGGGTTTAATTTTGACTGTTGGTGGATTCGCAGAATTATTGATGAATCTGGATTTTGACAATGCCAATGTATTACAAAATATGCAAATAGGATTATCAAAACCTTTGATTGGTATGGCAACTGCGTTTACCAGTTCTTTATTAGGACTAGCAGGCAGTTTAGCTGTCGGTTTTCTGGGATTACAATTGCAGTTTGCACAAAACACTGTGTTCCAAGATTTAACTGATTTTATGTCTAAATATGTATTGCAAAAACCTGATACAGATGCCAAATCTGTTGAATTGATTGAAAAAGCACCTGTCAATGAAAATACATACAATCAAATTGCTGATATATATGATGCTTTTGTCAAAGCAAATTACGAAATTTGCGACATAATCAGATTAGATGGAAAACATCCTGCGGTTGTTGCTATTGGTACAAATGAAAAACTGCTTATTGGAACACCTAAAATTGATGATGAAACATTACACAATACTGCTAAGCGTATTGAATTATGTTTTGCTGATACATTGGATGGTATAAAAATAGACACCAAGATTTTATGCATATCAGGTCGCAAAACCCCAACCAGTGAAACTGTCGTTCATTTTGCATCTGTTACAGCATTGCAAAAATATTTGGATACACATGAAAATGTTCGTCCAAACACAGAAGATGATTGGGAAACGTTTGATGCATACGCAGAATATATCCATGTCGCTATGGAATATTTGTTCAAATCAAATAAATAAAGTTTAAAACACAGGGGGGAAAAATGATAAATATTCGTTATCGTGAAAAAACAAATGCATGGCCTGGATTTGTAGATTTATTTTCAAATCTGGTTATTATTTTGATTTTCTTGCTGATAGTATTCGTATTTTTGTGGACAACAACTAATGTGTTCAGCAAAAGTTCTAATGCTAAAAAGGTTGCGGAATTAGAACAGGTTAATCAAGCTCAGGCAGAAGAAATTGTTCAAATCAAAGAAGAAAACACAACTGCTACTGATTTATTATTACAGGCCAGAGATGCACTGGAAACTCAGGAACAGGAAAAAACTGAATTAGCAGATAATTTTGAAAAACAAAAAGAAACTATTGCAGAAGCTTACGAACAACAATTATCTGATCTGGAAGAACAACACAACGATATTGCTTTGGATTACGAAGCCCAAATTGCAGAATTACAACAACAATTGCAACAGGCAAACACAGCCAAAACAGAATTGGAAAAACAAGAATCTGAACGTAAGGCAATCAACGATAAATTATTGGTTGAAAAAAATGAATTAAACAACCGTATCAACGAATTGACCGCCAAATTAGAACAAGCCGAAGAATTAGCAAAAAAACAAGACGTTGAATATGTTGAAATGTCTAATCGGTTAAATAAAGCTTTGGCAGATAAAGTTGCTGAATTGAACAGCATGTCTGAATATCAATCTGAATTTTATAAACAGATTAAAAAGGCATTGGGTAACAGAACTGTGGTCAGACAAGATGGAGACAGATTCATCGTATCCAGCGATATTTTGTTCCCCAGTGGCTCTTATAAAATCAGCAAACGTGGAAAAGCTCAATTAAAATTGTTGGCAAATATAATTAAAGATTTTGAAGAAAAAATCCCAACCGATATTGATTGGATTATCCGTGTTGATGGACATACCGACAATAAAACTGTGTTGTCTGGTACACCAGGATACAAAAATAATATGCAATTATCATTATTACGTGCAACAGCTGTAACAAATGAATTGGCTAAAAACGGTGTATCAAAACGTCGTTTAGTTCCATCTGGATTTGGTGAAATGCACCCAGTTGCTTTGGGTAACGATGCCGCCAGTTTACAACAAAATCGCCGTATAGAATTACAATTGACGAATAAATAATGGCTATTTGTCCTGTAAACAAAGACCGCCCAAATGGGCGGTCTTTATTTTTTGATTATAACCTATTTATTTTTTATTCACATTATCCGAACTAACAATCTGAAATTTTTTAAATTGCGATTCAAAATATGAAATTTTACATTCTAATACATCTAGTTCTGTATATAAATCGTCTATAATCTTGTTTTGATTCTGCACAAATTCATCACGTTTTTTAATCTCTGTGGCAAGATTCCCAGATAAAACGCTTTTTTGCTCTTTCAATTTATCATATTCTTTTAATGCATGTTCCACGACACTTTTTCTGATAACAGCAGGTATATTTTTATTGTCCAAATCAATTTTCTGATTTTTTGATTCAGCCTTTTCTGCTTTGATTGCATCTTGTCTATATATTGCCGGTATTTGTTTATCTGTCATTTCAAACTCCCTTGATAATAATTCACAACTTATTTAACGAACATTATTATTTTTTTCATTAATTTTTGAATCAACAATTATGCAACGCATATTTCTTGGTCTGCAAATAGTATTAGCAATTAAATTACCTTTGTTGTCAAATTCTTTGATCCAAAAAGTATCTGTTTCTTTATGTGTAAAAACACATGTACGATCTGAATCTTTAATTTTGTACTCCTTAACAGATTTAAAACCGTTTATCAATCTTCTTGCATACAATTCTACAACCACTTTTGCAGTATTACAATGTAAATCTACAAATTCAGTTACTAATGCACTTCTGCGTTGCATATCACCAAACATATCATATAATTCTGGATTTTTTTGTTGTAAACGTCTTGCAGCCGCTGTTCTGCCTTTGACACGTGGCATATCTTCAATCAGTTTCCACAAAGCAACCTTGGCAGCAGATGTATTTTCTACTTCACGAAAACCATCATTATAATCTGCGATAAATTTTTCACATTTTTTGATAACTTCTACATTATCCGGTCGTAAAACAATTTCATCTCTAAGCACGTTTATTTCTTTTAATTTAATTTCGAACATGGCGTGTACCTTTGTGTTGTATGCAAACCTTTCTTGCCGCACAATTATAGACAAACATTTATAAAAGTCAATCAACTTATTTAATTTATCAAAAAAACATCGCCCATGCAGGCGATGTTTAAAATAAACGCAACATAAATTATTTATTATTAACCATCTGTTCAGATTTAACTTGTTGCAACACAGCGGCATAATGTGGAAATTGTGACAAATCGTTTATATCAGGCATTTGCACCCGAGCAGCAATGGCTTGTTCAATCATCCTATCCATTATGTTCTGAAAATATTGTTTCATATCTATTGCGTATTTTGGTGCTAAACTCAACAAAATACTGGTTGCCATCATCCCATCTAAACAAGCTTGTTTAATTTCATTATCACGCTCATTGCGACTATCTTTGGCACCAGATGACCGATTATCAGATTCTGTAACAGGCAATTTTTGCAGTGTTTCCACCCTATTTT
This sequence comes from uncultured Alphaproteobacteria bacterium, assembly GCA_905236005.1. GTDB lineage: Bacteria > Pseudomonadota > Alphaproteobacteria > Rs-D84 > Rs-D84 > Enterousia. Next base: position 828 of record CAJONJ010000038.1, on the reverse strand, counting down.
TACACCTTTCAACTATCATACGAGCATATTTTTCATCCATATCATCACGAACATGCAACACATCTTGTAAATCATTAACCGTAGCAAACTCGTTATTTGCCACAAGGGTGAACGCACGTTTGATGTCAGGGCCTTTTGTTAACCCGGCATGATGTGCGAACGCATGCAAAACATGATATTGTGCTTGACCGTCTGACAAGATATTTTGTAACACTTTATTTGAAATCAACCCAAATGCAGTCACAGAATCTACCGATCTTTCTTTGTGCGGAAAAAATAAATATATAGATTTCCATAAATCTATTAAATCCTTTGCCTGTTGCGTCTCAGGATTTCTTTTTGCAACAAATACTGTGTTGTACAAAAAAGATTTTGCATCTGCAACGTTTGAATTCGATTTAATTTCCCACATTACATAAAATTTCTTTAAATCGTGCATAACCGTTTCTACATCTTGAAAAGCCATTTTATCTTGGACAGTTTCTTTTTTTATACCAGCAATACAGTCAAATAAAGCTCTGTTGAAATCGGGCGCCAAATCTAAGGCATATACAAATTGGTTTTTATCAAAAATGGAATCTGGTGTTAGTGTCATATCAAACCTCTTGTTTTTTGTTTGTTTTGTTAACCGACCATTATTTCCCAGCATACCCCAAAACAAAGCTTTGTCAAATGATTTTGATAAAACGACAAAAGAAATAAAATATAGTTGCAATTCAGAAAAATATGTATATAATACAATTCGTTTTCGGGGCGTAGCTCAGTCTGGTAGAGTACTTGGTTTGGGACCAAGGTGTCGAAGGTTCGAATCCTTTCGCCCCGACCAGA
>CAJONJ010000037.1 GCA_905236005.1 uncultured Alphaproteobacteria bacterium | reverse complement strand
TGCCGGTTTAGCTCAGCTGGTAGAGCATCTGATTTGTAATCAGAGGGTCGTTGGTTCAAGTCCGACAACCGGCACCAGAATTAAAAACACTAAAAAACCGACTTTACAGTCGGTTTTTCTTTTTTATGGTTCAAATGTATTCAAACCACCAAATCCAAACGTCACATCAATTGTACGCCCACGATCAGTATAACCATTTATGCCATTTGAATAATATGGTAAACTTTCGCCATAATTAACCTGTCCACTGACTTCGCTGATTCCATCATCTGTATACCCATAATAATTCAAATCCATGCTACCAGATTTACTACCTGTCACGCTAGAAGTTTGCGACTTTAAAATAGTATCTTCCAATATATTATCTACAGTATGAGTATCTTTATATTCTAATTGTCCAGTTGTCCCATTCATATCAAAAAATTTGAAATTATTATCATCTATTTTATTGTTACTGAATACTGCACTTGCCGAATCACCAGTTTTTATAATTTCAACATCATACCAATTATCAAAGTTTGCGATTAATGTTTCCGTTGCATTTACTGCATCAAAAACAAAATCAGCATTCCCAGATATTACCCTGACCCCTTGTGTGTCATGATTGTCGTTAAGTTTACCATCTCTAAACGAAACCAGACCTGCCGCTTTACCTGTAAACACCATCTTGTGATTCACATTGGTTATGTCACGTTTATAATCATTATAACCACCATACAATACTGTTCTGTCAACATCTTGCGGATTAGCGGGATCAAATGATTTTATAAAACCAAAATCAGAATAAGCCAAACCAACTTGGGCACCAAATGTTTCTAAATCTATTGCTCCACCCATATCATCATTTTCTACTTTAATATGTTGATCATTTAACGATTGCAGTCCGTTTATTTTTGTCGTTGTATAATTCACAAAATCATTTCTAAAACTTTGTGTCTCGTCGGCTGTATGGTCATCCGGATTAAACCCGAATACTGCGAATATATCGTCGTTATCTTTTATTTCGTCCAGACGTGCCAGTAATTTTGCTTTTAATTCGTCTAATGTCAATGGTGTTTTTGATGCGATATCAATTGTATATCCATCTTCAGATTCCTGAATCAACGTGTTATATCCATCATCACCAGCATGCAATAAAGTGTAATAATATATTGTTTCATCCATATTAAATAAATTATTATCATCACGAACGGCGTTAACTGAAATTCTGTTTACAACAGAATCAGTATTAGAATCTATATTTATCGATTCTATTTTTCCATTATTGTCTAAATTTATTTTCAAAATATTTTCATCAGAATAAAATTCCGCCTTGGTCAAATCAAATTGATGCACATCACCTATTGCGTTCGCCACATTTTCAGCATGTTGTTTTATACTTTCTTTATTTTCACGAAACCAGTGTCTTATATCATCATTATGGGTTGCTATCTCGTGTTTATAACCAGCAACACGTAATGCACGAATAATATCGTTTTCAGATACATTTTCCCAGTTATCTATTTCTGTCACTAAAATCCGGTACATTTCATCCAAAATCAACTGATTACATGTTCCTGTGCTACGGCAAGTTAATGGAGTTGGGGTAAAACCTGTAGTTGCGGATCGTATGGTTGCTTGTCGTGTATTATTGTGTTGTGATATATTATCTAATTCTTGTGCATATGTATCATAATCATCACCTAATGCATTCTGCAAATACACGGTTCGCTGTGTTTCATTATCAATCATCGCAGTCACCGCCAGATTGGAATTACGTACGTTGTTTTTGCTGACCCCAACAATATTATTTGGTGCCAAAACACCCGCATCACCGCCGCCACCGCCGGAACCACCACCACAAGCGGCTAATGTTAGCACAGAAAATAAAATAAAATATTTTTTCATAATGCATATCCTTTTGTTGTTTCCGGAACATTATTGCATGATTTATTTATTAATTCAATGAATATTATCCCATAAACCAATATGTGTATTGTAATGATCGCGAAGTATATTAATTAATTAAAAAAATTTCAAGTTATTTATAAAAAAGAAACAGAAAAATTCTTAGTCCGTACAAAAAATGCGGGCTTAATTTTTTTCAGATTTTAATAACAACAAACCTGGGCTATGCTTTTTCTTTATTTTTCTGTTGGTGTTCCAAGAATTTTTTTATACCAAATGCAATTGTTGATATTATCAAACTTTGCAATTCTTTTGGAACAATATTTGATTTATCTTGATTTTCACATTTACATTTGTTTGCAGAAAAAACACCTGAGATGGTTGGTATCCACCATGCGATTAACAATACAAACACAGGTAACATTATACAAAACATAAAATATTTGTATGTTCCCATCAAACAAAAATTTAAATTAAAAAATGTATTACAATAACTGGGTATACGTAACAGTGTAATAATCACAAATTCATATAAAAGTAATCCTGTAATAATGATTTTCGTTTTATGCATATTGTAATTATACATGCAACCAAGACATATCTCTACAAGACGTTTTTCCCAAAAAAAACAACAGGCCGCAAATGCGACCTGTTATTTTTATTCTGTTTTATTCTTTTCTTTTTTTTCTTGGTGCGATTGAATCGCATTTGCAACTGATTCTATTTGTAATAACTGATTTTCCAATGCTGCACGTTCAGATGATTTGTATCCTGTTTCGGCTGCAGATTTTGATGTGTCCGAATCAGTGTCTTTCTTTTTAACAGCAGGATTTATTAAATTTTTTAAAATCTTTTGTGATTCTACTGCATCTGTCATATCACGTTGCAATAATTTATTGTTACCAAAGAAAAACCATTCGTCCAGTTTAACAGCAGTCAATTGCATCACTGTCCGTGTTTTTGCAGCTGCAACCCAATGCGGTAACGTCCGAACATCTGAATAATACCACAATGTTCCCCAATATACGAACCCCATTATGACAACACTGCGAATTATACCAAATATAACCCCCAACGTTCTGTCAGTTACAGATAACACACTGTCTTGCACTTTTTCACGTAATTTTTGATTTATAAACCCAACCAAAACCAAAATTACAAAAAAGACTATAAAATACGAAGCAACCAATGTCCCAACCGTAGACCCAGATAAATCAAACCAATTTTGTAATAATTTATCCAAATACGGTGATACAAAACGTGCTGTGATTGCAGCAACAACCCACGACATCGTCGCAACAGTTTCATATATTCCACCACGAACAGTCGCCCAAATGGTTGAAATCAATACAACCAACACATAAACGTAATCCATTATTGTTAAATCAAACATTATTCAGCCCGCTTTTGTTTTTTGAATAACAACATTAATAATCCCATAACCAACACAGACATTATCACAATTAATGTAATATTTGTCGTGTCAGTATGGCGTTTATCTATTTTTTTTTACCTTCTTGAAAAACCAAAGCCTGTTTTCTGGCTGTATTAGCTTTGATAAAGGCATCTTTGTCCGCTGTCATTTTTGCTTGATTATCTTTAGCGGCTTTTTTCTGGGCATCCGTTAAATCTGCTTCTATAGCATCACGCAAATCTTTCTGCATAAAATCGGCATAGCCCTGGAAACATTTTTCACCAACAACAATCACAGGAACACCACCGTTTTTATATCCGCATTTATATAAAGCATCTACGAATTCTTGACGATTATCCGCAACAGTAACATTGATTTCTGTTACTTTTAAATCACCGTATTCATATATCAAAGTATTTTCAATAAATTCACGTGCATGATGACAATGTGGACATGATGGTGAATGAAAGATTTTTATATCTGCTGCGTTCGCAGTTGCACACACAACACATCCGCATATTACAGATGCAATTTTTGATAATTTCATCGTTTTTCTCCTTTGAGGTTTTATTTGTTCAGATGATGAATTATAGAAACATCACAGATATAAATGCAAGTGATTTTTATTTTTTTCTTGCTTGAAAAATTTAAAGAATATAAAATAATCACGAAAGGAAAGAAATGCAAGTTTACCGTAAAATTTTTATTGTTCTATGTATATTGCTTGTTGAATGCTTTGCCTGTGTAGATGATAGTGGTGCCACAGACCGTGAAATTGTCATTTGTGCGAAGAACGAGTATGTATCAGAATGCGGAGATTACAAGGTTGGAACATATTGGTTACGTGGAACAGGCTGGATAATTGCTCCAAGGGATTTTTATGATTATGCCCCCGATGCAAAAGCCAATAATATGAAGAACCTGCGTGCTTTTTTTAGTACTGAAAGTGAGGCTATTAGTATAACCCAAAACCATCAAGGAACTTCCGAACAAGGTTTAAACCCTTCTGTTTGGTATGAACAAGCACAAAAAATTTTAGCATTTTTTTGTAATCCCGAAGAAGTTTCTGTGAAGTGTGAAAAATGTCCAAATAATGGACAAACCAGTCAAACTACCATAACATACGATACAGAAACAGAGACTTATTCTGATTATAAATTTAATTCTATTGCAAATTGTATGGTTCCAACCTGTGTTGATGAAAAGGGTGAATATGTATATAAAGATGAAGACTCCGACAAAAGTTACGGTTGTTTTTATGGTTCAGCGGACATTGAAGTAACAGGTGATCAGTTACCTGTTATAACCGTTACCCCAACGACCAACATTATGTGGGAACATTTTCCGGTATTTTCTCCTACGTATATAAATATAGGTACTGGTGATTAATGCAATACAACACTGATTATAAACAGGGTTGTAATAATTGTTAAAATTATTTTCTGTTTTTTATGTGTATTTTTGTTATCACATTCAGAACATGGACAATCTTGAAAAACTAAAATCCAAGACAAAACTAACATCAATGCAGAAAAACCAAACAGCCATGGTTCAAGCCATTCTGGAAAAAATGAAGCATGTGATATTTCTGGTGCAAACAACCCAATTAACGATAATACAATTGGCAACACACAACAAAATAAATGTGGTAAAACTGATGCAATAATTCCTATTTTAATAGCTTTGTTTTTCATTTTTATATGACCTTTTGATATTTTCTGTTCACCTGTGCTAAAAGCGGCACTGACAATCAGTGGTGTCCCCAGCAGAACTTGAATCTGCATCTAATCCTTAGGAGGGATTTGTTCTATCCAATTGAACTATGAGGACCAAACAACAGTTATTTTACACCCCCGAAAAAATAAATCAATATTTAGTATTTGCAATATTTGAAACCTGGATTATAATAGTGCCTGGAATAAACAAACAAATAATGATAAAAAAACAATAGGTATATAATCATGGCAAATATTACTCGTGTTGATTTAGCAAATGTTTTACGTAATCGTTTTGGATTAACCAGTGCTGATTCTTATAAAATGATTGATATCATTTTTGATGAAATCGGACAATCTTTGATTCATGGCGAAAATGTCAAGATTGCTGGTTTTGGCACTTTTAAAATATTATCAAAAGCCGCACGTATTGGGCGTAACCCAAAAACAGGTGTACCAGCTGTGATATCTGCACGTCGTGTTGCGACATTTCATCCCAGCACAACATTCAGAAAAGCGGTTGCTGGTAAATAGAACAAACTAAAAATAAAAAACCGCCGTTTTCTTTGTATATTACACTGTTGTGTAACAATACTTTAGGGGCGGTTTTTTGTTACCACAAATTCACACGTTTATCTGGTGCAATATATAATTTATCTTGGTCTGTTATATTAAATACATCATACCATGCATTAACATGTGGTAAAATGCCATTTACACGCCATCTGGACAAAGAATGAACATCTGTTTTTGTTCTGCGTAAAATTTCTTCATCACGAATATTACCAGCTTCAGTCATAGCATACGCAACAAAAAACCTTTGTTCCGGTGTTAACCCCATCGCAACCTCAGATTTTTCACCAAAGTTTTTGTACGCATCAAAAGCTATTGTTACTCCACCATAATCTGCCAGATTTTCACCTAATGTAAATTCACCATTTGCATGTGTATTTGGTGCAACCAAAATCTTATTAAAGAAATCACGCATAATACCAGATTTAGATTCAAAACCTGTTTTGTCATTTGTGTTCCACCAGTCTTTCATATTACCATTTTTATCAAAATGACGTCCTTGGTCGTCAAAACCATGGGTCATTTCATGTCCAATAACTGAACCAATTGCCCCATAATTAAATGCATCATCAGCATTCATATCAAAGAAAGGATATTGCAAAATACCAGCTGGGAAACAGATTTCATTTGCCATCGGATCATAATATGCGTTTACTTCGTGTGCGTTTATATACCAAACTGTTGAATCCTTTTCTTTGCCGACTTTGTCTAACCAAAACGCATCTTCAAACGCAATAACACGCATCATATTTGCATACAAAGAATCATTTTTTATTTCCAATTTTGAATAATCACGCCATTTGTCTGGATAACCAATTTTTGCTTTGAATGTATGTAATTTAGCCAGTGCTTGTTTTTTAGTTTCATCACTCATCCAATTTAAATTTTTAATTCGCATTTCAAAAGCACGTTGTAAATTTTTTACTAAATTTTGCATACGTTTTTTTGCAGATTCAGAAAAATATTGTTGAACATACAAATGCCCTATTTCTTCACCCAAAGAACCGTTTAACATAAAAACCGCCCTTTTCCAACGTGGCTTTGGTTCTTTTTGACCAGATACTGTACGATTATAAAAATCAAAAGCTATGTCATATGTTTTATCATCTAATAAAGCAATTGCAGAATTTACGATTCTGAATTTCAAATAAGTTTTGATTAAATTCAAATCTGTATCATTCATAATCGCAACAGATTCTTTGATTGGTTCTATTTGTGCCAGATTCAAATATTCCAATTTAACACCACGTGCAACAAAATAAACTTCCCAATCAAAATTTGGTATTTCTGTTTTCAATTCAGTCAAAGATTTTTTATGATAATTTGTCAGTGGATCACGCAATAATTCTTTTTTAAGAAAAGATTTAGCCATGCGTTCTTCCAAAGCGTATAATTTATCAACATCAACAGATATACCAAAATTATCCATTTGTTTTTTAATGTACTGTTTATATTTTGTACGAATTTCTTTGGATTTTTCATCATCATCAAAATAATAATCACGTGATAATCCTGTACCACCCTGAGTTATGTTAAACAGATAATGTTCACTGTCCATTTCATCTAATTCAACACCTTCATCCCAAAAAGCTGTTGAAAACTTGTGGTTTTTTCCCAGATATTTTGGCAAATCAGAAACCGATTTAATATTATCTATTTCATCAAGATACGGTTTAACCGGTTGTGTTTTTTCTGCGTTTAATTTTTCTGTGTTCATAGCAATTTTATATAACAAACCTATTTTGCCATCATTATGTTCTGCAATATCACGAACACGTTCTAAATTGGTATCAGCCAAAGCATAAAATGAACCATAACTTGTATAATCGTCTGGCAACGGATTATTTATACGCCAACCCTTTGTTGCAAAATCATAAAAATCATAACCTGGTTTTGCTGTTAAATCCATATTTTCTGGTTTAATACCAATTTGCATAAATTTCTCCTTTGTTACAAATACTGCAATTATTGTCATTATAATAACAGCTAAGATTCCAATTACATTCCACAGTTTATTTTTCATTTTATTAAATCCAACATTATATTGTCTAACATTAACATACCATTTGGTGTAGTTCGCAAATAATTATCTGACTGAATAACTAAATCACTATGATTTTTTACCCAGTCAAAATCAATTTGTTTTTTTACACCGTCCGATAACAATACACCTTTGGTTGTTCGCATGCCAGTAATAATTTTTTCTGTATTTCGTGTTTCATCATTTATTTTTTCAAATCGTTCATAGTTCCCCATTTCATCATACCATGTTTCATCTATGAATATTCGTCCAGCAGCAGCACGTCCAACCCCAATATATGCATCACCCGCCCAAATATTTTCATTATGGCGACAGTGTTCATCTGGCAAAGCATAATTTGAAACTTCATACTTAGGTAATGACAAATTTTCAGATATTGCTGTGTACATTTGTGCCATTGTATCGTTATCTGGCATTTGCAAATTCATTTTTCCAAATGGGGTATTTTTTTCAATCGTCAATTCATACAATGACACATGGGATAATCCTAATCTGTTTATATTTTCGCACAATTTTATCACAGATTTAACATCTTGGTTTGGCAATCCATAGATAAAATCAGCAGATACCCGCAAACCCATATTTTGTGCCTTTTCTAATAACATAACAGCATCTGCAACATTATGTCTGCGACCCAAAAATTGTAATTCTGAATCCGTCAAGGATTGAACACCAACTGACAATCTGTTCATTCCCAATGATTTAAAGTCTGCTAATTTACTTGTATCCAAAGTGCCTGGATTAGATTCCAAAGTAATTTCACAATCTGTGTTGATATTAAAATTTGTGTTTATGCAATTTACAATTTTTTCAAATATCGTTACCGGCATCAAAGATGGTGTTCCACCACCAAAAAACACAGTCGGAACATGCACACGACCCAATTTATTTGCCCAAAATTGTAATTCTGTTGTTATATCATTTGCATATTTTTGCCAATCTGGTGTATTGCATGCAAATGAATAAAATGCACAATAATTGCACTTTGACATACAAAACGGAACATGAATATAAATATTATGTGAACAAGTCATGAAAGTCATCATAAAACATAAAAAATGAATTTCAATATAAACAAATGCTTTTATTGAATTTCTTTTTATGATATAATGAAACATACGAAAGGAATATGAAAACAAAATTTTGGGTTATTTTGGGCTTGTTTACTGCACCTTTGTCTGGGTTTGCGTCCAACGAAGGGGTGCCTGTTTTTTACAATAAAAATACGGCCACAAACGCAAATCGTAATGCGTATGCTAAATATCAAAAATACGGATACACAGATTATGTCGGCAATACTGGTCAAAAACAAATAATCGCATCTAATCAGTATTCCTATAAAGTTCCAAAAGCTGGTGGTGGGTATGATTATATCAATTATCAGAATGGTGCTATGACCACAAATGGTATTGGTATGCCTGTTTCTAATTATAAATCTACAATTTACGCAAATTACACCAGACGTTTTGCAGATTTTGAATTTGAAACTGGTGTGAATTCTATTTTGGAATGGGACGACATGATTTTTAATGAAATCAATGTTGGTTTAAGACACGTCTTTGATTTACACGGCTTTGATTTATTGGCATACGGTGATTACACATACGGTAAATTATCAAAGGGTGGTTTATCTATGGATTACGATTTGGAACCGTATGATTATGCGTATCCAGAAGATGGTATTTTTACAATTTCTATGGGTGGACAAAGTGGCGATACAAACAAACTGAAACTTGGTATTGGTGCACACCATATTTGGGATTGGGGTGGTTGGAAAATCACACCGCATATTGGATATGAAATATTCAAACATAATTTGGAAATGGATAACCATATTTATCCAAATCCTGGGGTGTATTTACCAGTGATGACCAGTGGCGGTGATTACGTATTTTACGATACCATAGATAATACATATTGGGCTATCAGTCCAAATAACGTGTCCAGTTATGATGACAATATTTTCTATCAAGTCTGCATGAGCCCAGAAGATATAAAGATTGTTTATACTTCTATATCTAATGGACAATTTTCTACTACACCTTTTATAACCAGTGATTACAACCCTGATTTAGGAACAGTGCCATGGGGTGTTGGACCTGGTGATTGCGTGGTTATTGGTGGCGATGGAATGGTCAAAGTTGATGGAACAACGCATATTTATAACACAACTTGGTCTGGATTTTATTTGGGATTAGAAATTGAAAAACAAATGACTTTGGTTGATAAACTGCGTTTTTATGCACAAATCAGTATGCCAAAATATTCAGCCGAAGGTATTTGGCCAAATCGTGATGACTGGCAACAAAGCCCCAGTTTCTTAGACGAAGGAACAAATGGTTCTTTGGCATACGAATTAGAAATGGAATATACATATCAAATATCTGACCGTTTACAATTATCTTTAAAGGCTAATACAGATTATTTCCATATCGGTTCAATACCTGGCGAATTGTATGTTGCAAAACAAACTTACTATGAAGAAGATGAAAGCGATGGCAACTGGATTATTGTAGAAGAACCTGCTTATACAGAATATGTATCTGAATCCCTGAAAAAAGCAACATGGCAATCTTTCGGGCTGTATTTGGGTGTAAAATATTCTTTCTAGAAAGACAACGTAGACAATTATGAAATATAAACTGGCCCGATTTTGTAGTGCATTATCACTGTTTAGTGTATTAATGTGTCCTGCATTGGCAGACCGTGGTGTATTTGATTTTGAACGTTGGGATAACATGTTAAATGATATCAGAACAAAAGCCGTTTCACAAAACATACGCCAGTCAGTTATTGATGAAACTTTGAAAAATCCAGTGTTTATCCCAGGAATTGTAAAATCTGATAAAAACCAATCTGAATTTACTTTGACTTTGGACGAATATTTAAATCGCACTGTCAGCACAGACAGAATTACACAGGGACGCAAAAAACGTGCTGAATACCCCAAATTATTACATCGTACAGAACAAAAATATAATGTGCCTAGCAATGTTATACTTGCTTTCTGGGGTATGGAATCTAATTATGGCAAAGTCAAATCCAGACATAAACTGACCAGTGCTTTTTTAACATTGATTTACGAAGGCAGACGTGCAGAATTTTTTACTAAACAATTATTAGCTTTGATGAAAATCGCAGATAAAAATAAATTGGCAATAAATAATATTCATGGCAGTTGGGCTGGTGCAATGGGACATTTTCAATTTATTCCAACGACACTGGCACAATATGGTGTTGATGGCAATAATGACGGTTCTGTTGATGTTATAAACAGTGTTGGCGATGCTATGTACAGTGCTGCTAATTACCTGAATAAATTGGGCTGGAATCCGAACGAAAAAATCGTTAGAAAAGTGGTATTACCAGCTGATTTTAACAGAACTATGTTAAACGGCGACACAAAAAAAACTGTATCTGAATGGGCAAAAATGGGAGTTACAAATCCAGATGGTTCTGTGTTACCAAATACCGACATAGTGGCCGGTTTGGTCGCAGACACCAAAGAAATTGCAAAACGAGATTTATATCAACCGTATAATACTGATGATAATCCAGATGCTGATATAGCACCCGCACCAGTTATAAATGCATATTTAACATATCCAAATTTTTATAGAATAAAAAAGTGGAATAATTCATCTTGGTATGCAATTGCAATTGCTGAATTATCCGAAAAATTGAAATAAAATCTTGTTTCCTAAAAAACAAATAAAAATATTGCTTATGCGTTATTTCTTTGGTACCATTTGTCTATGTTTTATAAAGGATATATATTATGGCAATAAAAGTTCGTGACTTTGAAGTCCGATTAACCAGAACAAAAGAAGAACGCAAACAAGTACGTCAATTACGATACGAAGTGTTTTGTTTAGAAGAAAATGCATCTGCCACAGAAGAACAAAAAAATCTGGGTGAAGAATATGATGCATATGATACTTATGCTGATTATATGGCTGTATTTCATAACAATCAGATCGTTGGAACATACAGAATTATTGACAGAACTGCTGCTGAAAAAATGGGCGGTTTTTATACAGAAAGCGAATTCAATATATCAAAAATTAAAAATATAAATGGCAATATTGCTGAAATGTCACGTGCATGTGTGAAACAAGAATATCGTGAAAATGGATTGGTTATTCGTTTATTGTGGGCTGGTTTGTGCGAATACGTTATTAAACGCAAAGTTGCAATTTTATTTGGTGTTCCTTCGTTTGTTGGGACTAACCCTGCACAATCTGCTCAGGCTTTGTCATATTTATATTACAATCATTTGTCGCCTTTGCATTTACGTGCAACAGTTTTAAAAGAAAAACTGGATCCAAGTGTAAATCCAGGTATGACACAGATGAATATTTTACCACGTGCGTTTATTGATGAAGCAGAAGCAAAAAAACAAATGACTCCGCTGGTCAAAGGATATTTACGTTTGGGTGCAACGTTTGGTCGTGGTGTCTTTGTTGACAAAGGATTTGGAACATATGATGTGTTTGTTTTGGTTCAAACTAAAAATATAGATAAAAATTTCCAAAAACATTTCACAGGTTCTGAAAATGCGTTTGATGAATTGGGGGTCAAAGTTGGACCGTTGTCAGTATTGGGCAAAATCATTATGTCACCATTTACAGGAACAGCTAAGATGATTCGTGCATTTGGTGAATTATTTATGCGTGAAGACGCTGCTGACATTGAATACATTGACAAAGAAACATCAGAAGAAACGGAAGAAACAGAAAAATAAAAATGAAAATTCGTAAGCAAAATATTTTTAATACAACCTGGGCAATTATAAAATTCATAATATCATGGATATTGGTTTTTGTGTACGCATTTATTTTATTGTTTGTCCCAACAGGCAAAGGTTCTGTTAAATTCCTGCGTATTTTTATGCGGTGTTTTGCGTTTATGACTGGTGTTAAATTCAAAGTAACTGGAAAATTATCAACAAAAAGACCTCTGCTTTGTGTATGTAATCATATTTCTGTTTTTGAATTTGCATCTATGCCGATTGCGTTTGGTGCATCGTTCTTTGGCAAAAAAGAAATTTCACAATGGCCTTTGGTTGGTTGGATTTGTAAAAAATTCGGTGTGATTTTCATAGACAGACGTCCATCGCATGCTTTGGAAGCATTAGACACAATAAAGAATGAATTAGCACACACAGACCATCCTTTGTTCATTTTTCCAGAAGGAACAACGACAAATGGTGCATATGTAAAACAATTTAAAAGTTCGTTGTTTGATGTCGTTGAAAAAACTGGTGTAACTGTCCAGCCTGTGGTGATTCATTATCGCTTGCGTGACGGCACAAAAATCAGCGAAGAAGATATGGCAAATCATTTTGCGTATTTCTGTAATTCTAAAATGGATCAAGGCCCATTGTGCTGTCGTGAACGCAGTGCGTTTATGCAAGTATTTCATATTATGGTTTTGGGTGGTTTTTTAGTAGAAGTAACCGTATTACCCGTTCCCGATTTATCGGGTATGGACAGAAAACAAATGGCAGAGACACTCCATGACATAGTGTCAAAAGAATATATGAAAAACAAATAATAATTAAAAATACAAAGAGTTATAAAAAATGAAAATAGAACAATTATGTGTAAACAGATTATATAGCGATGTTGCTGGTGCAACAACGCATGGTCATAAAATCGCTGTTAAAGGCGGATATATTTATCAAACATTTCAGGGTGGTTATACTTTAACACCTTTGGGATGGAGTGTTGTTCGTAAAATTGAAAATATTATTCGTGAAGAAATGAATGCTATTGATGGTCAAGAAATCTTGATGCCAGTAGTATGCAGTGCTGATTTATGGCAAGAAACTGGTCGTTATGATTCAATGGATAACATCGCAAAATTCAAAGGACGCTCTGGTGCGGATTATGTGATTTGCCCAACACACGAAGAAGTCGTCACAGATTACGCACGTTCTGTTATAAAATCTTATCGTCAGATGCCATGCATGTTGTATCAAATCCAAACTAAGTTCCGTAATGAATTACGTGTACGTGCTGGTTTAATCAGAACACGTGAATTTATAATGAAAGATGCTTATTCTTTCCATGAAACACAAGAAGATTTAGATAAATATTATAAACGTTGTTTTGATGCATATTACAAATTATTCAGACGTTGTGGTTTGAAAAACTTTACAGATGTTTTGGCACAATCTGGTGATATGGGTGGCAAATATACACACGAATTTCAACTGATAACAGATATGGGCGAAGACACATTGTATGTTTGCGATTGTGGTTTTCGTGCCAACAAAGAAACTGCTGAAAATGATTCTGCTGTATGTCCAAAATGCGGAAAGCAGATGGAGAAAAAACGCGGAATTGAAATCGGTCAGGTTTTTCAATTGGGCAAAAAATATACAGAAGCAATGCATATGACATACACTGCTGCTGATGGTTCTGAAAAAACACCTATTATGGGTTGTTATGGAATTGGGGTCACTCGTGTTATGGCTGCGATTATCGAAGAAAGTGCAGACGACAATGGCCCAGTATGGAATATGGAAACAGCACCGTTCGAAGTAGAAATTATCGGTTTAGCTGACAAAGAAAATAAAACTTTGCCATTGGCTGAAAAAATCTATAATGATTTAAAAGCACAACACACAGAAGTTTTATTAGATAATCGTGATTGTCGTGCTGGTGAAAAATTTGCAGATGCAGATTTGATTGCAGCACCAATTCGTTTGATTATTTCAGAAAAGAATCTTGCACAAAATAAAATAGAAGTAAAATATCGCGTCAACAATTATGATACGACAAAACTGCCGGATTCATTAGATGCAGATAATTACATAAAAACAATTCAAGATTTAATAACAGAATTGAAAAAGCATTAAAAAAACAGGGTTTAATCCCTGTTTTTTTATATGTATACCTTTGTATAAAAATCGTATTAAACATTAAACCACCAAATTGGCGGTTTAATGTTATTTATTGTTTTTTACAAACATATTTTAACCCCTTTGGCTATGATTATTTTACCATAAAAACGACATGCTTTCAGATTTTTTTTGTACCAAAAATATGATATAATATAATCAATATTTCAAAGGAGGATTTTATGAAAATTGCAATTATTGGTGTTGGGTCTGTTGGTTCAGCTGTTGCGACTGCTGTGCAAAATACTGGTTTGGCACACGAAATTGTTTTATACGATCGTGATGGTGTTCGTGCCAGAGCTGCTGCAGAAGATTTGGGGCACGCATCTGCGTTTTCATACGATATCAAAATCAGTGCAGTCAGCAGTTACCGTGCAATTCGTGGTTCTGAAATCGTTATTATTGCAGCTGGTGCGAATCAAAAACCTGGTGAAACACGCAACGATTTATTGCAAAAAAATGCGGCTGTAATTTCTGATATTATTCCACGTGTTATGGAAAATACTGATGCAAAAAATGTAAAAATTATTGTGGTCACTAACCCACTGGACGTTATGGTTATGTTAGCACAGAAATTATCTAAATTGCCTGTTTCACGTGTTATTGGCACAGGAACGATGCTGGATTCAGCACGTTTTAAAATTATATTATCACGTCAATTGGGGATTTCTACACGTTCAATAAATTCGTATGTATTGGGTGAACATGGTGATTCTTCTGTTATAAATTGGTCTGCGGTTTATGTTGGCGGAATTGGATTAGATGATTTTTGTAAACAGGCAAAAATATCCCTGCCCCAGACAACACGCAATACAATTGAACATCGTGTCAGAAATGCTGCTTATGAAATCATTCAGGGACGTGGTGCAACATGGGATGGTATTGGTGGTGCTGTTGCAGATTTATTGCATGCGATTGTGAATGATGAAAAACGTATATTGACTGTGTCAAGTGTTGATGGTGTTGGCAAAAATGCTGTCGCTATGTCTTTGCCACGTGTTGTTGGTAACAAAGGCATTTTGATGACTTTGCATACAAAAACAAATTCAGATGAATCAAACGGGTTACGCAAAAGTGCGAAAATCATCCGCAAACATTTTGATTTGTTGTAAAAGAAATCAATCTTATGGTATAAAACAAAACCCCTGATATTATTTTAAACAAACTATATCGGGGGATTTTTTTATGACAATCAAAGATATTTATTTTGAAAAATCAGATGATGGCTGTCATATTTACGCAGTATGTAATGGTAAAAAAATCGGCAGTATATTTTTTCTGAAAATTGGCAATGATAAAATCATGATTTCAGAATCTGAAATTGAACCAGATTATAAAAATGAAAACATAGAATTATATTTAATTGAACAAATTATCAATATTGCACGTGAACAGCACCGTAAAATTATAACTATTTGTCCGTATATTTCAGAAATTTTTAAACAACACCCTGAATTTGATGATGTACGATTATTGAACAACGGACGATAAAAAAGTGCCGCCACAAGATTGACTTGTGGCGGGACTCCCTTCCTTCCGTTTATCCGGAAACTGTATTATGCAGCCATACGATTTGTAGATTCTGATTGATCGTGTTCTGCATCCATAATTTTTTTAGCCTCTGCAAAAACCATTTCTTTGACACGCAAAGCCAAAGCTGGTGTTTCCAAGCTTTCAGCAGCAACTTCAAAATTGTCTGTTCTGATTTGTAATGAAACATATGCACCAATCAAAGCGGATCTAGACAAATCTTCTATTGAACGTGGTGCGTTATTTTTACCGATATGCAATTCATCACTTAACGACACAATTTGACGGTCTGCATTAACCCAAACTGTTGTGGTCAGGACTTTATTCAGGGCAATCATTATTTCTTTAATATTTTTTGGCATGTGGTTTCCCCCCTTTCTTGGTTATTTTATAGAAAAAATTCAAATTTTTGTATTTACTGGTGTATTTACAAATTCTGATTTTAAATTTTTTCGTTTTTTTGTTTTTCGCCAGATTTCCGGTTTTATTCAGATTTCTGCCGATTTATTTTAATTTCTCCTTGTCTATACAAACATCTTAGAACAAAAACGAATCGCTGGTCAAGTATAAATTTTATTTGTTTATATATTTTTTTAAAAATCGCAGTTTTTCAGGCAACACAAAGATATTTTCTCATACTCTAAAAAATATTGTTATTCTGAATTAAAAATCACAAAAACAAACCTTTTTTTCTGCTTGTAAATATTTGCACACTATGATAAAATTATTGAATAAGGAAGGATGTACCCGTGAAAAGATTTATTGCTGTTTTAAGTGGATTATTGGTGTTACCTGCTTTCGCAGAGGTTGCACCGGTTTATTATGATGACGTCATTGAATATACTGATGACATGATAAATAAATCAGATGTTGAAAATGATGAAGTTGTAGAAGAACAACAGGAAAACACCGCAAAAAAACCTGTTGTGGTACAGCGAAATGTTGCAGGACGTTCTGTTTCACGTGTTACATCTGCTGGTAATAACAGCAACACAAATTCTCGTGCAAATACTTCTTCTCGTGTGGTTGCATCTTCACCCAGAAATGCTCAACCAACAAATCGTAGCACTGTATCTAGAACCACTAAAAAACAGGTAACACCAACCAGAACAAGTGTTGTTGCACGTTCTCGTGCTGGGGTGGCATCCAGAAACACATCTAATACAACTGTATCTGCACGTAATACAACGACTAATAAACCAACAACTGCACGTGTCAGTGCAACTGGTAATGTTATTTCAAGCACCAGGGTGAATAACAATAATATTTCAGGTAAAGTTTTAACAGATTCTGGTGATCCGTTGTATATCTCTGGTTCAGCACGTGTTGGTGTTGTTGGTCGTCGTTCTACGGTCAACGGATTAAATGCATCTACACCAGTGATTACAAACGAAGATATTACAAACACAACATCCACTTTGACGAATTTGGCAGAATTGACGGAATATTGCAAAAATCAATATGCTACGTGTATGGATAATTATTGCAATGTGTTGGATAACAACCAGGGCAGATGTTCTTGTTCTGCAAACGTCAAAGCATACGAGAAAACAGAACAATCTTTGGCTGCAATAACTGAAGATTTCCAAGATGTTGTACAAAAAATTAAATATATTGGTTTGACTAAATCGCAAATAGAAGCTTTATTTTCAGAAACAGAAGCTGAATTGGCTATGAAATCCAATTCTGATACGTCTCAATTAAAAACCAGTTTGGATGCAATAAAGAAAAAGATTGTTGATGTATCTTCTGGTAAAACGAGCAGTAATTTAACTGATGGTATAACATTTGATTTGTCGGGTTTGTTGACCACAGATTTTTCTTCGAATACATTTTTTGATTTAACCACATTTTTGGGTGGCAATAATTCAAAGGTAAACAGCCAACGTGGTACTGCGTTGTTTAACACAGCAACACAACGTTGTAAAACAGCTGTGTTGAATTCTTGTGTATCTCAGGGTATTGATTCCAAAGTTATTACAAATTCATACGATTTGGCAATTGACAAACAATGTATTGAATATGAAAACAGTTTGAACGAAGCAAACGCAGAAATGCGTAACAATGTTCGTAACGCACAGACAATTTTACAACAGGCACGTTTGTTATTGGCGCAACAAAAGAACGCATATGATTTACGTGGTTGTGTCGCTGCATTGGACGAATGTATGCAGGACGAATATGTCTGTGGTGATGAATATGAATTATGTTTGGATCCAACAGGCAAATATTTGGCTAATGGTGAAATTGTAAAGGGTGGAACCCCGGGAATTGCCGGTGGTTCACCCAAAAATCAATCAAGCTTGACCGCTGCTTATATACCTAATTGGAAATCATGTGGTATGTATGGGTTATATGCAACATGGGATTATGGTGATGATGTCCCTACAAATCCAGCATCATGTCAATGTACAGATGATGATTGTTCAAATGTCAAAGGTTCCAATGCATGGGGCACTGGTACTGGCGAAAATTTAAATGCGTATATTGATGCCAAAGTAAAAGCATGGGCAAATGGTAACTATTCTGCTGCATCTAAAAACAAGAACGATCCTGATATTGCAACCTATTTGTTAAGACGTGTTGGTTACATAGAAACCAAAAAGGCAAACAAACAAGATAAAGTATATGGTATGTGTGCCCAAATTTTGAACCAATGCCAAGATTATACGTTTGATAATCAGTCGGCTAATAAAAATTATTTATTGGATAATGATGTTATCAGACAGTATTTGTCTTTGGCTTTGACCAAGATAAAATTAAAACAAGACACAATTATATCAGAATATGCTGAAACATGCTGGAATGATGTGTATTCTTGTTTATCAACAAACAGTTATGACGAAACCAACACAGACAGCACCGCATCCAGAACCGCTGTAAACGCATGTCGTGGTGAAGTTGCAACATGTATGTCTGTAACCGGATATCAACCCAGTGACAATAAAACCCTTACATTGGCGGCTATGTCCGAATGGGTCAGAAGCAAATTATTGTCTTGTCCTGCAAATTATTATTTGAAATACGCAGGTGACGGGTCGGGCAGCCCAGCAACAATGGGTGCAGTATCTTGCGAACCATGTCCAGCAATTGGTACAGTGCAAACTATATCATCTGGTGGAACAGTGTCTATGTGCGATTGTCCAGATGGGTTTGTTTCAAAACAAGATACCAATGGTTTTGATTTTGGTAATGGCAAAAAATATAAGTGTATTATAGATACAGAATATGCAATACCGCATGATTATTCTATATGGTTTTCGTTTAAGAAAGCGTTTAAGACTAGTTATACTAATGATGATTGTCCATCTGCATGTAATTCAGGTTGCCCGCACGGTGAAAGTGCTTATCATGCAAGTCCTGCCAAAACTATTAGCTGGTTCTTTAACTCAGATGAAAAACCGTTTGATGCAAAGACCCAGGTTGGGACAGCCACAGGGTGTATACTTAGCGAGACTCTGTCAGATTGGCTATGTAAAGATAATGACAGTAATTATACGTTTTATTTAGACCATAGTAAACCATGGAAAGAACAGATTGGGTTGCGTGCGTTTATTGCACAACGTACAAGTACAGAAAATGCAGGTGTGTCCTGTATGCCAGCATCATTACCATCAGATTAAAATATATTGATTTGGTATTTTATGTAATATGACAGTGCACAAATGTGACGTGGTTTTGTGTTGCTTTTGAAAATGCTGACTAAACAAAAAAACACCGCCATATTGGCGGTGGATTTTTATCAGTTGTCCGGTTTTACAACACAAATATTTTCTGTATCAAAACCATATTGAGCCAAACAATCTATATGTGCAGCCTGAACACCTGGGTGTGCAGTTGTTCCTGGGTTAACAATGCTATCATGTGCATTATGAATCGCAACTGTACAAGGAACGGAACTACCGTTGTTACAACCTGTTGGAGGTGTATCTGATGTTGGACACTGACCTGCTTCAACAACAGCGATATCTGCATCAGTGACACCACCTGTTGCCCCCACTTTTGAGGTATCATAACATCCAGGGTTTTTAACACTGAATAACACGTTTGGATTTGTCGAATCCCCTGCACCAGAGGCCTTATAATATACCATATATTTGTTACGACATGTGTATTTTACACCATTTCTTTCCCAATATGTTCCCGGAGCTGGGTTTGGACGCAGGTCTACATATTCAAAGGTTCCGTCTGTACAAGAACAACTTGATACCTGACCCCCAGCAGACGTTGTACCTGCTGGACATGGTTCGCAAGATACTGCACCCATTGTTGCTGGGCTGCCCGACCCATCACGAACAAAAATAATTGATTATGAAGTTCAGAAATATTTTATTCTGCTTTGTCTAAATTTCTGATTTCGTTTTTTACCGCAGATAATGCGTTAGTTCTTTCACGAATTTTACCATAAAAATCTGATTTAGATAAATTAGCTGCATATTCTAATGCATGTGACCATGCCAGTGCATCACTGTTGCCATGCGTTTTAATTGAAAATCCATTTAAACCCAAAAATACAGCACCCGCATAAGAACGTGGATCAATTTTGTGTTTCAATCTTTTAAACAAATGTATCAAGAAAAATGTTCCTAATATTGCAAGCAAAGATTTCTTGTAATTTTCTTTGACTACACGGGAAATCATTTTTGCGGTACCTTCTACTGTTTTTAACATTACATTGCCTGTAAAGCCATCTGTAACAACAACCTGAACGTTTCCAGCAGAGATATCAGTACCCTCTACAAATCCGATATATTCGTATGGCAATTCAGCACTGTGTTCCATTAAAACTTTGTTTAAACGTTGTAATGTTTCACTGCCTTTGGTTTCTTCTTCACCAATATTCAGAATTCCAACCTTTGGACGTTTCATACCACCGATTATTTCTGCATAAACACTGCCTAATATAGCAAAATCAAACAAAATTTCTTCGTCACAATGAACATTTGCCCCCAAATCCAATCCAACTACACGTGAATCACCATTACCAGATGGTAACATCGTTGTAATTGCAGGTCTGGATATGCCATCAACTGTTTTTAATGCCAATTTTGACAAAGCCATTAAAACACCGGTATTTCCAGCAGATACAACCGCAGAAGCATTGCCATCACGAACGTCTTTAATTGCCATATACATTGATGTATCTTGAGCATGACGAATTACATCACGAACTTTGTCCGTAGATGATATAACATCATTTGCATTTATAATTTCACAATTACGTGCAACACGTGGAAATTTTTTCAACAAAGAACGTAGAACGTTTTCTTTACCAAACAAACGGAAAAATGCAACGTCTTCACCATATTGATATAAAAACTGATTTATACCACCTAAAACAGCACCTGGGGCGTGGTCTCCGCCCATGGCATCTATGGAAATAACTCTTTTGTTTTCTGTCATTTTTATATAAAAAAGGGCAACAGGAAATTATTTCCACTGCCCCCTTTGTTTATGTTTTACACGATTATTTTGATCCGCATGCAGGGCAAACATGATGTGGACGTTTCTTTTCGCCACATTTTTTGCATACAGAAACAGGCATAACTGACAACGCATCATGTGAACGACGTTGTGCAGAACGTGCTTTACTTGTTTTACTTTTTGGAGTTGCCATTTTACAATCCTTTTATTTACAGTCTTTTATTTTATTCTATTATTGCCCATTTGCAAGTAAAAAATTATTTAATCACTTAGCACCTGAGCCATAAACATACCGTGATTATGCATTAAACCAACAACTGCACTGTGGTCATCCAGACCCAGATAAAACTTATACCCCTGTTTTTCCAATGCAATAATCGTTGCCAATTTATATTCTGCGGTTGTTCCAGGATAATCATGCGGTTTACAAAACACCAATTTTTTTATGTCAGGCAATAAATCGTTCAAAAATTTTTCAACTTTTTCTTGTCCCATCGCCCAACGACCAGTGATAAAAACTATGGTAAAATCACGCCCCAAAGTTTCCAACACAGGTATCATCCGTAAATTCGGTTCACCAAAATGATCGTAATTTGGTATAGCAAATTTATGGCTGACTACACCGTCTATATCGCAAAAAATCGCAGGTATTTCTTTCATGGTATGATAATGCCCGATATTTACAATTACGCAAATACCGGGCATAATTTATTGTTATTCTTAGATATCCAATAATTGTTGTTGTTCGCCACCTTCACGAGCCAATTTGTCGGCTTTTTCTTCGGCTTTTGCAATTTCACGAACACGACGAACGTATGCACCTGTTCCAATTGGTATCAAACGACCAACAACCAAGTTTTCGTTCACACCAGCCAATTTATCTGTTGCACCACTGATTGCGGCATCAACCAATACTTTGGTAGTCTGTTGGAACGATGCGTTGGATATAAATGAACGAGATGTCAAAGATGCACGTGTCAAACCGACCAACACCTGAGATGCTTCGGCAACACGACCACCGTCTTTGGCAACACGAGCATTTTCTTCTTCAAATTCTACACGATCTACAACCTGACCTGTTAAGAAACCTGTATCACCTGGATTACTGATTTCTACACGACGAGTCATTTCACGTATCAAAATTTCAAAGTGCTTATCGTTAATAGACACACCCTGTAAACGATAAACTTCCTGAACACGTTCCACCATAAATTGTGCCAATGCTTTCTGACCCAAAATACGTAAAACGTCTTGTGGAACAGGATCACCGTCAACCAATTTATCAGCTTTGCGAACCATATCACCACTGCGAACCAATAAATTTGTTCCTTTTGGAACAGCATATTCAATTGGTGCTGTGCCATCTGTTGGTTCTATGCGGATAATAATCTTGGATTTTGAATCTTCCAATTCTACTGTTCCGTCTGTTTCAGCCAACAATGCAGGGTTAGCAGGACGACGCACTTCTAATAATTCTTCTACTCGTGGCAAACCACCAGTAATATCGCCTGTTCTTTTTGTTTGAACAGGTATACGTGCTAAGATATCACCAGCTGCAACTTTGTCACCATTTGACACAGTCAATGTTGAATATGTCGGTAACAAATATTCTGCGATTTTTTTACCACCTAAGGAAATAACGTTGCCATTATCATCAACCAAACGGATAGATGGATTCAAAGCTTTCTTGGTATTTGTTTTCCAATTGATAATTTTTCTGGACATAATACCGGTGATAGAATCAATTTCTTCTTGGAAAGATACATTTTCAATCAAATCGTTGAAAGAAACAATTCCAGCTTTGTCGGCAATAATCGTATTGGAATATGGATCCCATTCTGCAACCTTTTGTCCTTTGGTAACTTTGTCACCTTCATTAACCAACAACATAGAAGCATAAGGTAATCCAACACTGAATATTTCTTTGCCACTGTCGTCTACAATTGTGATTTTTCCATTACGTGACAACACAACAACACGATTTGCAGAATTGACAATTGTGTTCACATTATCAAATTTAATTGTGCCTGCTTCTGGCATTTCAATAAAGTGACTTTCTGAACCGCTTTGTGCAATACCACCAACGTGGAACGTACGTAATGTTAACTGAGTACCAGGTTCACCAATAGACTGTCCAGCAACTACACCAACAGCTTCACCAACATGTACCAATGCATCACGAGACAAATCCATACCATAACATTTTGCACACAAACCATCACTGCAACATGTTAAAACACTGCGAATATCAACACTTGGCAAACCAGATTCGTTGATTTCTCTGGCTGCTGCTTTGGTTATCAATTCACCAGCAGGAACAATGACTTTTTTGGTCAAAGGATGAATAACGTCATGTGCCGCAGTACGTCCCATAACAACATCACCCAATGGCACAGTCATTCTTGAACCCTGATATACTGGTTTTGCTGTGATATATTCTTTTGTTCCACAGTCATGTTCTGTGATAACTGTGTTCTGAGCCAAATCAACCAAACGACGTGTCAAATATCCAGATTCTGCGGTCTTCAAAGCAGTATCCGCCATACCTTTGCGGGTTCCGTGTGTTGAAGAAAAGAATTCAGACATAGACAAACCTTCTTTGAAGTTTGAAATAATAGGAACTTCAATCAAAGAACCGTCTGGTTTCTGCATAACACCACGCATACCTGCTAACTGTTGAATCTGTGTTTTAGAACCACGAGCCTTAGAATCAGCCATCATATAGATAGAATTCCAATTGTCGCCTTCTGATTTACTGAACGCAGCAAAAGATTTATCTGATAATTCTTCTGTAGTATGCATCCACAAATCAATCAATTTGTTATGACGTTCACCACTGGATAACAAACCGTTTTGATATTGATTTTCTATTTCTCTGGCTTCTTTATCAGCTTTGGCAATCATGTCTTTTTTATCTGCTGGAACGACAATGTCATCAAAACCAATTGAAATACCACTGCGAACAGCCTGTTCAAATCCGGTGTCTTTCAATGCATCAGCCAACAAAATCATCGCTTTGTCACCACATTTTTCATATGTCAAAGCCAACAATTTTTCTATTTCACCTTTTGGCATTTTCTTGTTCACAGAATCAAAAGGCATTCCTTCTGGTAATAATTCACCCAACAACATACGACCTGCTGTGGTTGCGTATTTTTTACCATTTACACGTGCATAAATTGGTGTATGCAATGTAATTGCTTTGTTTTCCAATGCTAATTTAACTTCGTCCAAATTCGCAAAACGTGGTGATTGTTCTGTGTGTTCGCCATTAATCAAAGAAATATAATACACACCCAAAACCATGTCTTGTGTTGGAACCGTCACAGGAGAACCATTTGCAGGTGACAACACGTTATTTGTAGCCAACATCAATGTACGTGCTTCTAATTGTGCTTCTAATGAAATTGGCACATGAACAGACATCTGGTCACCGTCAAAGTCAGCATTAAAGCCACCGCACACCAATGGATGTAAACGAATTGCTTTACCTTCTATTAAAACTGGTTCAAATGCTTGGATACCCAATCTGTGAAGTGTTGGAGCACGATTTAACAATACTGGATGTTCGTAAATAACACGTTCCAATATTTCCCATACAATATCTTCACCATTTTCAACCATTTTACGGGCTGTCTTTAATGTATTTGCATAATCTCCAGCCAACAATTTTGCATAAACAAATGGTTTAAATAATTCCAACGCCATTGTTTTTGGTAATCCAACCTGATGCATACGTAATGTTGGTCCAGGAACGATAACACTACGACCTGAATAATCCACACGTTTACCCAACATATTCATACGGAAACGTCCAGATTTACCACGTAATGAATCAGATAATGATTTCAAAGGACGACGATTTTGTGAAACCATTGGACGTGCTTTGTGACCATTATCAAACAATGAATCAACAGCTTCCTGTAACATACGTTTTTCATTACGAACGATGATTTCAGGTGCATGCATTTCCATAAATCTTTTTAAACGATTGTTACGAATAATAACACGACGATACAAATCGTTCAAATCAGATGCAGCAACATGTCCTGCATCCAAAGTTACCAATGGACGCATATCTGGTGGAATTACTGGGATAATATCCGGTAACATCCATGCTGGTTCTGTTTTAGAATCCAAAAATGATTCCACCAATTTTAATTGTTTGATTAAAGATTTACGTTTTGCTTCTGATTTTGTTTCAGATAATTCAGCACGTAAACGTGTTCTTTCATCGCCCATATCCAAATTAGCTATGATTTCACGAACACCTTCTGCACCAATGCCAACATGAAAAGAATCTTCACCAAATTCTTCAACAGCAGCTTGATATTCATCTTCACTGATAACATCATATTGTTTCAGGCTGGTTAAACCAGGTTCTGTAACAATGTAAGCATCATATGATATAACCTGTTCCAATTTTTTCTGTGGTAAATTGTTCAACAAAGTTGCGATTTTACCTTCACGTAAAAACCATGTATGTGCCACAGGTATAGCCAATTTAATATGTCCCATACGTTCACGACGCACAGCAGAAGAACCAACTTCTACACCGCAACGTTCACAAACAACACCACGGAATTTAATACGTTTATATTTTCCACAAGCACATTCATAATCTTTGACAGGTCCAAAGATTTGCTGACAGAATAATCCGTCTGCTTCTGGTTTCAAAGAATGATAATTGATGGTTTCTGGTTTTTTCACTTCACCATGAGACCAAGACAATATTTCTTCTGGGGATGCAATAGAAATACGCAGTGCATCAAATTGTTCTTTGGTTTCTATTTGTCCAAATATCTTTTGCAACATATTTGTCATTTATTTTGCTCCTTTAAGTCGCTTTAAAGTGCTGTTGGTATGTGGACCAGATGAAAGCGATACATCCAGTCCACATCCCAATTTAATCTACTTTCTTTGGTGTCATCGCCAAGCCTAAACCACGTAATTCGCGAACGAACACGTTAAAGGCTTCTGGTGTACCGGTTTGGATGTCGTTACTGCCTGAAATAATGGCTTCATACATCTTGTTACGGCCTGTAATATCGTCAGATTTAACTGTCAACATTTCGCGTAACAAGTGCGCGGCACCATGTGC
>CAJONJ010000036.1 GCA_905236005.1 uncultured Alphaproteobacteria bacterium | reverse complement strand
GAACCAGACAGGGAAAAGCCGTATCGCCGATGGTACTTTGGCTTAAGCCACGGAAGAGTAGGTCGTCGCCAGAATTAAATCCAGATAAAGATATAAAAACCGAAATTTAAACCGCCAATTTGGCGGTTTTTTTTATTTTGCTTTTTTATCAGCTGTGTTTTTATTCTGATAATATTCTTCTATCGTCCAGAATTTTGTGGTTGTGTATTTAATAAATTTTGTTTTTGTTCACACAGTGCTGTGTATTGTGATTTTAATTTGTCTAGTTCTGGACATAATGTATAAAAACTTTGATGAAATCCCATTTGTAAAAAATTATCAATTTCGTTTTCTAATGATTTAATTTCAGCTTCTGTTTTTGTTATTTTTTCATTAATAATTGTCAAATCATCTGTTTTGGGGTTTGTCACAGATTCCAAAGTCATATAACAAATATCAGAACGTTTGCCAGTTGGATGTCTTTTTTGGGCTGTTTGAATTATTTTCTCTTGATATTCTGGTTTAAATAAATCCAAACAGTTTTGTTTTGCAATTGCATTTATGGCACCCATCAAAGAAGTTAAGATGCTGTGTTCTGTACCAAAGCCTAGTGCACCATAGGTTAAAGATTTAGCTTTTGTAATATTAAAATGATTTGGTAATTTGCCAGTTTGTGCAAAATTGTCGTATAAACCAGCTTTTTTTAATTTTTTTACAAATACGCTGATGTTCCAAACAAAATTTATGATTTCATCAGGTAAAAAATCTTTAGTTTTTGATGACACAGTTTGTTTATAGGTTGTATTAAAATATAACAGGTTGTTTTTAGTGTTTAAAACAAAAGGTGATTTTGTTTCAAATCGCACAGGGTTATAAGACATTTCGTGCCACAACGCATCACAAATAATGTCATTATTTAAATTGCCAACGTATATTTGCTGAGGTTCATTGGTTTGCATAGCTTGGTTATAACAATTATCCAGCATCTTTCCAGACCAATTGCCGTAATACAAACGATTTGAATTATATTGCAAAATCTGTTTAGTTTGTTGCAAATTTAAAATCATGAATATTCCTTTGTTTAATAATATCAATGTAAGACGAGTGTTGTGTTTTGTCAATATTTTTTTGTTGCGTCCAGAAAAATATGTTTTACAATTGTTGGCAAGAGAGAACAAAACATAAGGAAATGAAAAATGATAAAGAAAATAGGTTTAATATCTTTGTTTGCATTGTTGGCTTCTGCATCAGCATTGGCTTCTGATTATTACAAAGAAACAACAAATAATTGTGATGAACATGCAATGCGTGCTGCATTAGACAAAGCAACATATGAAAATCGTGCTGTTATCACAGTAATAGAATGTGACAATGGTGTTGTTAAAACACGTACATTGCCAAATGAAAAACCAAGTTGTGGTTGCAACGCATGTGGTGAAACCAAAGAAGAAGTTGTAAAACGTGAATATTTTGTTCGTGAAACAGTTCAAAAATATAAACCAGTTGTAAAATATGTTCCAGATGGAACATATACACGTGTAAAACCAACTTGCAATCATGGTTGTTAATATACATACGTATAAAAATGAAACCCCGTCATGATGACGGGGTTTTTTACAACGCCCCAAACACGGTAGTGGGACATTGGTGGTCTACAACTCAATCCGCCGTCGAAATAAATTCTTTGGGATTGCCGTGTCATAGACAACCATATTATGTATTTATTTATCATGCAAAGCTACAGGTATGATTTCTTAAATTTGTTAGAATCTGTATCCGAATGCCAAACCTGCGAAATTAAAGCCTTCGTTTCTTGGTGTGAAATTACCGTTTGAAAAATGAACGGTAAATAATTCTATGAACCAATTATCCGAAATGTTTTTACCAATAAAGACTTTTTCTTTGAATACCAGTCGGCTTTCCACCCAGTAATCCATATAATCACGCATAAATGGACCAATACCCAAACCAAAATACCAACCGTCGTATTGCAATAGTGCTGTATCCACAGAAATACCAATACCCATAAAATCTAAATCTTTGCTGTTTTTATAAGCAAAATTTTGTCCGAAATTTAGATTTAATCTGGAATCCAGACGGAAAAATTTGATAGGTTGACTATATTGCACCATAACAAATGTCTGTGCGTTGAAATCCCAAATACCAGGTTGCACCAATTTTAACAAAGACCCAGATCCCACACTTTGTGCGGCATAAAGTGTAAAAGAATTTTGTTTTTCACCAAACATAACGTTGCTGTCCGCAAACGCAGAATTCACAGCAATTAAACCCATCAAAGGTAATAAATATTTTTTCATAGTACGAATCATAAAACTAAAAAAATATTTTAACAATAAAAATAAAATGTTTTTTATTATCAAAGTATCATTTTTGTTATTTACACGATTGAGCAAAAATGATATAATTTTTTTAAGTGAAGGTGTATTGTTCACTGCACAGCCCACAAATCTGGGTTTTTTGTGAACAGTATAAAAAGGAGAATTTCAATGACGGTTCGTATAAATGCAAATTCATGTAAAAATGCACTGGGGACAGTATTCCTTTTGGCAACCGTGTTTTTTGTATGTTCAACATTTATTTCTATGCGTTCTGTGTTTGCAGATCCAATCGCACCAGTAAATACAACAGGTGTTCAACAGACTGGACGTCAAAGTCCACGTTCTGTTACAAGAACATCTAATCGTACGATTGCACGTACGACTGCATCACGTGGGACTGCTACTGCGACCCGTTCTGCTGTATCTCGTGCAGGTGGAACAACTCGTGCTGTGTCTTCACGTGCAGCAACATCAACACGTTCAAATGCTGCGACACGTTCAACCAGCAGGGGAAATACACGCAGTGTTACATCGCGTAATCAACGTGGTACAACAAATCAAAATGCAAATCGTTCAGTTCGTGCCAGAACCGCAACTTCAAACAAATCACGTGTCAGTGCAAACGGTAACATAATGTCTTCGGACAGAGCTAGTGTGAACAACACAACATATTCTTATTTGAACAGCAGATTATACAGTGGAAATTATTCAAACATAGTTGATTCTACAACTGGTATGATTTCAGCAGAAGCATACGCAAATTGTATGGATTCATATTATGCATGTATGGATGAAATCTGTACAGCGCGCAGTTCGACCAAGGGTCGTTGTTCGTGTGCTGGTCGTGCAACCAATTTCTTAGAAGCTGAAACAGCATTGGAACGTGCGAACGAAGAATTGATTCAATTGTCTGGTCAATTGGCATTATTGATTGCGACCAAGGGCAAAGGTGACGATTTGGCGGCTGCGTTTTCTTTGACTGATGCTGAAAAGGTTATGAATTGTGTATCATGGCGTGATGCCAAGATTCAGGTTGATAATGGAACAAATTCAGAGGCATTGGATAAATGGTATGAAACGCATACAACATATCCATATGATGGCAGTATGAATGATGGCACCTCGGCAACACAGGGTATGCCTGATTATTGTAACAGAACGAACAATAATTTGAATTTTGATGTATCTGAATTGGATGGTTCGTCATCTGATATTTTGGCTAAATTAAAAGCATGGGCTGATGCTAAAGATTTAGCAAAACAATATGATGTAGATACAAACAATTATTGGTTTAATTATAATGGTGGATGGTCTGCTGTGTTTAAAAGATTGGGAATCAGTCCTACGGCAACCAAAACATCGGTCAGTCAATTAGAAGATAGTGCTGATTTGGATTCAGTTGCGAACAAATGGGGGTATAAATTGTTTGAATATGCCCACAATAATGTTTGTAGTCGTGTTTTAGATTCTTGCTTTAACGGAATTTATGAGGCTTGCGGAACACCACCAACAGTGACAGATTCCGATGGTAAAACACATAATAAATGTCAAAATGGTCAATCAAGTCAATGTCCATATAATTTCAACAGTTATATCAGTGTTCAGACAGATTCATCTAAGGACAATTATGGTGATATAGAATTGAATGAACGTGGTTCAGCAAATAATGCAACAGTAATTCAATCTGCATCATGTTTTGGTTATTCAACAACAACAACTGCGGCTGGTATTCGTTCAACTGCTGCAACATCAACAAATGATCCGTATTATTCATTACGTGGGCCAGTTGCTGATGCGCGTCGTTCAATTATGCAAAAATATTTATTGGATGCGAATTCCGCATGCGATATATACGGTGAAAATTTAACAAACACAGCACAAAACATCAATTATCAGAAAGTTGCTGCGGAACAGGCATTACAACAAAAACGTCTTGAATTCAGACAAGATGAAATCAATACGAATGATTCTAATTCTGCAACGTATGCATCTAATTTTGTTACATGTCAAGACGAATTGATTGATTGTTATAACAGTGCAGATACAACATGGACAACAGCACGTATAAAAACATATTGTGCCCAAAAATCTCAGGTTCCACATTGTTATGAACCTATGATTTGCAGTCCATCACATTTAAGTTTAAAGGCTGTCATAGATCAACCTGACAGCAAATCTTGTGCATTTGAACAAGATTTCAGAAAAAATACATGTCGTAATATTGTGACGATCAGTGAAATTTTGTATGGTGCAAATTCAGCTCAAGAAACGTATGATAAATACGGTGCTTTGGAATATGGTATGACTGGTATAAATTCTGCTGAATTACGTGAAAGTTGCTTGCAGGCAACCAATATTCCATATATTCGTAAATGGAGCATTTCTGCCCGTGAACAATATGAATGTACCGCTGCACAATTAAATAACACAGATCCTTTTGCTGTGGATGGATATAACATCACTGCAGACGAACAAAAAAGCAGCAAATGTGCTGTGATAACGAAATGTGCATCTGGATATCAACTTGATTCTACTACTAGTGGGACAACAACAACATATAAATGTACAAAGATAGAAGTAGATTGCAGTGGAGCAATTGAAGGTGCAACAAAAGCACACTTGAAAGTTGTTAATAATGTTGTTACCAGTGAGTGTGTTCTTGATCAATGTAAAACAAACTTTACACCAAATGGTAATGTTTGTGTTGCAGACACTGTGCGTTGTGAAAATGATGACTTGGCAGATCGTCATGCGCAAGATGGTATACAGACTTATACTGACACCGGTGTATTAGGTGCCTGCCAAATCACATATTGTTATGATGATTTTCATCTTAAAGACAATGAATGTCATTATAAAACAGAAGATTGTTCAATAGAGCATGCACCATCGGCTAAAAAGACATGGGATGTTAATGCTGGTGATTATGGTCCTTGCAAAGTGGATGGAGATTGTGAGGAGAATTACCAGCCAAATGCTGATAGTACTGCATGTGTGCCAGATGTGTAAAGTAAAAAATCCCGCCGATTTGGCGGGATTTTTTTAGTTTATATCAGTGATAAACAATATAACGGTCTGTGTCATACTGAGCAGACGACAGTCTGCGTGAGTATCCAGGTAAATCAAAATTTCGGCAAAGCCGACTGATTTAAATAATATATTCGGTACGTTGTAGTGAGATTTAAAGAAACCAGGGGTTCCTTGTTCGTTATGGCTCTTTTGAAATAACGCAAACCATGTGTGTATAATCGTGATATAACAAAAACGTGTTAAAAATACAATTTGCATAAATTTTTGTACAAAATACTTGACTTTTGATATTTAAATTATATAATTTGCATAAATATTTCGTCAAAAGCGGAATAATTAACACAAGAACAATTATAAACAATAGAGATAAAAAACATGTCAATGTCTGCTATATTTCAAACTGGTGGAAAACAATATCGTGTTTCAGAGGGCGATATTATCAAAGTTGAAAAACTGAATGCCACTGGTTCGGTCACTTTTGACCAGGTTTTAATGGCTGGCGACAAAGTTGGCACACCTTTCATAGATGGTGCAACAGTCGTGGCTGATGTAATAGAACAAAAACGTGATGACAAAGTTTTGGTGTTCAAGAAAAAACGTCGCCAAAATTATCGCAGAACTGCCGGTCATCGTCAGTTTATCACTGTTTTGAAAATCAAATCAATCAAGGCCTAAAACGACCCGTATAAAGATTAAGGAGTTTAACTATGGCACATAAAAAAGCTGGTTCTGCAACCTCTAACGGACGTGATTCAGCCGGACGCAGATTGGGTGTGAAAAAAAGTGGTGGCAGCCACGTCATACCTGGAAATATCATCATTCGCCAACGTGGCACAGCTGTTCACCCTGGCTTGAATGTTGGTATGGGCAAAGATCATACTTTGTTCGCCAAAATTGCTGGTATTGTTTCCTTTAAACGTGGAAACGGCGACAGAAAAACAGTTTCTGTTGTTCCAGACGAATCAAAATAATCATCATTTTTCCTTTTGGTGATTTTTGTTATGCTAGCCGCCGATTTTTATCGGCGGTTTTTTATTTTTATATTCTTTTTTTTAATCTTTTTTTGTGATATAATATTCAGCAAAGAAATGAGAAAATTTACTTTAAGTTTTTTCTTGGCTGTTTTGTATGCCACCAATGCTTTGGCATCTGGTGATGTTGTTATATCACGTGCAATTCCTGTTAAAACGGACGCTGAACCCGCTGTCGCAGAACATAGTGACAAAGCTGTGTTAAATCGTGCTGGTCGTCGTGTAAATGTTGCACATACTGCGGAAGAAAAATCAGTAACGGCACGTGGCACAACTCGCACAAATACTAAATCTGCGGAATCTGTTGCCAGAACAAACGCAAATGTTGCATCTCGTTCTGTGAATACGCAAAAATCCGTATCATCTCGTCCGACTTTGGAAGAAGGTGTTAATACAGTTGGTCGTAATGCACGTGTCAATTCTGCCAGCATAAACAGCACCGCTGCGGTCAGACGTGCAGGTTTAACGTTACGTGCTTCTACGGCAGAGGTTGGTGGTCGTGCTATGATTATAGGCACAGATAAACAAACTGGGTCTAATATCAAAGACCAGGTACGTAATGTGCAATCCAGGGCTGCCACTGGTTTTATATTTGGAAAAAATTCCCAACCTGTTGTGGTAACTGCTGATTCTTTGGCCAAAGCAAAAGATATGTTGGAAAAAACTGCGGATTTAAATAACACATGTCAGCAACAATATAACGATTGTATGGATCAGTTCTGTATGGTGGTTGATGCAAATCAAAAACGGTGCAGTTGTTCTGCGAATTTAGCCAGATATGTCAAGGCTCAGAAAGCAGTAGAAGACGCAAATACAGAATTAAATGATGTTGCACAACGTATTCGTTATGTTGGTTTGTCTGCCGATGAAATTCATGCGATTATGTCTGCCACAGAAGCAGAAGAAGCTATGACACGTAACAAAGATACTACTGAAAATCGTTCTTTGTTGGATAAAATTGCAGACATGATTCAGGATCCAACATCAAAAACAGCTGCCACAGATACCAGCGGTATACTGGATTTAGATTTTGATTTTACCCAAGAATCTGATGAAATATTTGGTTTGGGAATCAGTTTGTCTGGTTCTTCAAATGATATATCAAAAAAACGTGGAACTGAATTGTATCGTGAAGCAGTTAAACGTTGCAAATCAGTAATAAATAATTGCAAAGAAGCAGGTGGAACAGAATCTCAGATTACAGGCAATTATGATTTGGCTATTGACAAAGATTGCGTTGCATACGAACAGGGTTTGGATAAATTAAATAAAACTTTGGTTGCTAACGTTCGCAGTGCGAATTTAATGTTGCAAAAGGCACGTTTGGCTGTATTGCAAAATAAAAATCAATATGATGCACGTGGATGTGTGGGTGCGTTGGAAACTTGTATGAAAGATGACATGGTTTGTGGGGAAAATTATTTCAAATGCATTGACCCAACCAAAAAATACGTAGATGAAAACGGTCAGGTTGTATTAGGACAACAATTACCATCTGTTATGGGGCCTATGTTGAATTATGATAATTCACAAATAGATGCTGATTTTATTAAAACGGCTGTATCTGCTGGTACCAGCTGTGATGGTGCAAATGGATCGTGTGTTGTAAATTATTTAATGACTAAAATTGGAACGGGCGCTACATTTAAAAACGGTGGTTTATGCCGTGCTGTGTTGGATAAATGTCAAGATTTTACATATGTTACAAATAAAACAAATTCTGTATATAATCCATACAACGATATTGTTGTGAATTATATTCAACGTGCGATGGTGAATATCAAAGCTGCCCAGTCAAAAATTATCGCTGAATATGCATCAAATTGTTTGGCTGATATGTCTGATTGTTACAATCAACAGATAACGCAAATCAATACATTGACGACATCTGCGAATTTGGAAAATATTTACAAAGTTATGACGGGTGCATGTTATAATGTTGCTTTGACGTGTGGGTATTCTGTGTTTGCTTATAATCAAGATATTGCAAACGATGCAGATATTGCTAAAAATGACTGTGACAGTTGTACTACAGAGGAACAAAAACAGCATAAAGCTGACAATGTATATATTACTGCTATTTCAGATGTGTTTTATCAATCATTGCTTTGCCCAGAAAATTCCACATTCTATCTTGCCAGAGAAGATTCTGCTGATTTGAACAGAACAAAAGCGGACCACAATGGTGATAATCTATCACAATATAAAGGTTGGGTGAATTCAAAATGTCTGTGTGACCAGGGTTACACTGTATGGAGTGGTGCATGTTTGGTTACTTGTAACACGGATGAATACCGTAATGCGTTGGGTATGTGTACAAAACCTGCATCAGGATGCACTTTAAATACCACAGATTCATATAAGGAATCTGATGGATGTATCATGTCTGGTTCATAAAACATTCCAAATGATTGTTTTATCAATTATCCCCGCCCATGGTGGGGATAATCTGTTTTATTTGTTCGGAAAACCTTTGATGCAAAATTATTTTCATAAAATTCTTGGTTTTTTAATCTTGTTACTTTACATAAAAATTTTTTTATGATAAAATTGTAACACAAGAGAGAGCATGAAAACGATATCTCGTATTTTTTCAGCCGTGGTATGTTCTGCATCATTATTTGCGTATGATGCGGTTGCGGCTGTTGCTACGACATCTGGTTCAAATTTAACATCTTTTAATCCCAGCACTGCTTATAACAATCAATGGTCAACATTGTCTAATGCACGTTATGATGGCACAGTTACTGCAAAGGCAGACTTTGGTAATTGTAATGCGTTGATTATGCGGTGTGCCCAACCGAAATGTGCCAATGGTGGATGCAGCGAAATGAATATTGCAGCACAGATTGTTGCTGGTTGTGTTAAGGCAAACTCAAAGTGCAAACAATATGGGGATGATTTAATACAGTTTATGTCTGCTGAATTGGTGGCATCATCTACGGCAAAGATAAATGCTAATAATGCTGCCACTGCTGCTGCCCAGGAAGCTGCCGAACGTGCACAACAGGCACAACAGGCCCAGCAACAACAAATGATGCAAATGCAAAATGATATGCAACAGCAGATGATGCAAATGCAACAACAAATGGCTGAACAAAATGCCAGATCCAGCCAGCAAATTGCAGAAGCATTGGCACAAAGCCAGCAACAAAATGCGGCTGCGATTGCAGATATGCGTGCTGCTGCCACAGAATCAGCTAAGGCTCAGTTGACGACCACCACTGTTACAGAACGTGATGTTCAGGCTGTACAAAGCGGTGTTGATCAAGACACTGTTGCACGTGTAAAAATTTCTGGTCAGGTTATGCAGAAAATCAAAGATGCCAAGGCTAATTTAAAAGCTGTTCGTGTTGCGATGGAATCTGCGTTTGATTATGCACATTGTCGGACAAACGGTGACGATTGCGAAGGTCCCAAACGTGTTGCTAAATGGCGTGAATTGGCATCTGGTTTCTTGGAACCATACGAAGCTGTTGTTGATAACATAGACGAAGCATTAACAATCGCACAAACGGTTGGTGTTGACGTATCAGATATATATATGATGCTGAATAATTCATGTAATTCATGGGGCGAATACCTGTGCCCACGTGGAACAGTTGAATACGATAACGATAAAAACGGCAAAGGTCAACAACGTGCCCCAAAGGTGTGTAATACGAAAATTACTGCAGATATGATATCAATTTGTGAAGAGGAAGCTAAAACATTTGGTACCAATAAAGATATTTTCGACAGATCTTATGCCGAATGTATAACAAGACAACGTATGAAGAGTGACAAAGAAAATTGTAAATATTGCACATTGTTGCGGATTTTACCAGATCGTGATTCTGTTTATCAGGGTTGGGTAAATTCTGAAACGTCAACCACTGAAAACCAGAAAGTTATTGCGTGTGCATCTGCTGCGATATCTGATTCTAAATTGTTTAAACGTCGTTCCAAACGCAAAGCTGGTGTTGATGTCATAGATTTAGATATTTTGGATAATTGGATAAATTTCAGGGAACCAAGCAGTGCTACATATAGCGAAGCATACAAATATTGCAGTGTAAAAGGTGATTAATGAAAAAAATATTTGTTATTTTTATGATTTTTTCAGCTGTCTTGCCATCTGTGGTATGGGGTGAGGAAGGGGCTGATCATGTACAAGCAGGAGAAGCAGTAAAGGCAGATGCAGAACATGCACAACCAGCAGAAGAAGAAGAAAAAAAAGACGATGGGGCGAAAAAAACAGCAGAAGCTGTGTCTGTCACAGCTGTTGACACACCCGCAGATGTAGCGCAAGCAAAAAACAGAAAATTTGTAGATTTGAAAAAATTGTGCGTAGACAAAATCGGAAACACGACAGGCAATTACAACCCAGAAGATGGATATTGTGATTATATTAGTCCGTATTTTGGTATTTGTGATACGCATGCGTATAATGCCGGATTGGCTGGTAATCCATCAGATGATTCAGAACGTGATACCATGCGTCAGGTTATTGGCGATAAAATAACAGTCGTTTCACAACAGATGTATAAACAATATGAATATTTGCGTGCTACGTTGCGTAGATTGGAAATTCAATTGGAAAAATCTGTGCTGAATGCACAATTGGAATATGCCAAAGGTAAATCAGAAAACGGAAACAGTGGTGGCCTGAATACCTATGGCAATACAAACGACCACAGATATTTGGCTGGGGCCAGCAATTGTTACAACGTAACAACATCACAAACAGAAGTCTATGATTGTTTATTGCATAACATTGGCCAAATAGACAGCAATATTGACCGTGATCGTGTTAATGCCAGAAAACAATTAAAAGATACTATTGAAATTTTACAATCATGGCAAGGTGAAGAGTTTAGTTACGGATCTAAAAAGGCTGCAATAGAGGCTGTTGTGAACAATAAAGCAGATGCTAATCAAATTAGGGATGCTTCAACCCAGATCAGAATTAACGTTTTAAAAGCAAAAAGTAAATCTAAAAATACAAATGCTGGCGGTTATTTTGTGCCGTTCGGTAATGTTAACCAATAATTTAAAATCCCGTTCTGACGGGATTTTTTATTTTGTATTGGTTTTATCTTTGTTTGCTATGAAATAATCACAATATTATTTTGAATTTAACAATTTATCCATAAATTTATCGTGGGTTTCTAATTCATCTGCGGGTATTGGAAAACTGCGTTTCGGAAAATCACCACCGATTTTTGGGTGTTTCAAAAATGCAGCATGTTGTTCGTCCATAAATTCATTTATATCTTGGGCTGGGGCTGTGTTTTCCAATTCCAAATATACATGTGCCAATATTTCTGCGTCAATCAACGCACCATGTGCATCAGCACGTGCTGTTAATGATATACCAAACCATTTAGCCAATGCGTCCAATGTGTATGCTTTGGGACCAAAAACACGATTTCTGGCGATTACAATGGAATCCAGCATTTGATTTCTGGGAATGGTTTGTAAATGTAATTTTTCCAATTCATAATTTATAAACGGAAAGTCAAAATCCAGCCCGTTATGTGCAACAATCTGTGAATCACCAATAAATTCTAGAAATTTTGGTGCAATTACAGCCATAGTCGGTTTGTCTTCCAAAAAAGCATTGGATATTTTATGAACCATATATGTTTCAGGTGGAATAATTTTACCCTCTGGATTTATATATTCGTGAAACGTATTGTCAGTCAATTTGCCGTCCAATAATTCAACAGCACCAATTTCAATACATCTGTCGCCACGCATGTATTCAAAGCCTGTTGTTTCAATATCAAAGCAAATTATTCTGGTCATGTTTTTATCACTCACAATTTATCAAACAAATTGATTGTATAGAATTCTTTTATAAATTACAATATGGAAAATTGGAAAAAATATGCATTATATGGATAATCTTAATTCAGAACAAAAACTAGCAGTCACAACAACCTGTGGGCCTGTTTTGGTGTTG
Source organism: uncultured Alphaproteobacteria bacterium (assembly GCA_905236005.1). Classification (GTDB taxonomy): domain Bacteria; phylum Pseudomonadota; class Alphaproteobacteria; order Rs-D84; family Rs-D84; genus Enterousia. The sequence goes on along the minus strand of CAJONJ010000036.1, from coordinate 16,851 downwards.
TCTGGTGCTGGAACCGGCAAAACACGTGTTCTGGTATCCAGAATTGTTCATATTTTAACAGAACAACTTGCAAAACCATGGCAAATATTGGCTTTGACATTTACAAACAAAGCCGCCAATGAAATGCGTTTCAGAATTGCTCAATATGATGAAATGGCGGGTCAATGTGGCGATTTGTGGATGGGAACATTTCATTCGGTGTGTTTGCGTATTTTACGGTCTAATTATGCAGCGGCTGGGTTGCAAAGTAATTTTTTGATTTATGGTGAAGATGACCAAAAGGCCGTTTTAAAACGTGTTATAACAAATTTGGGGCTGGATACCAAAGAATTTAACCCATCTGATTGGGTGGAAAGAATATCTGGAATCAAAGACAAAGGTATATTTCAATTTGAAAAAATGTCTTTGTCAGCAGTTGCAATGAAAATATTATCTGCATATAACGCAGAAATGGCACGCCTGAATGCGATTGATTTCGGAGATATAATCTTGTTCGTTTTAAAATTATTCGCAACACACGACGAAATTTTGCATAAATATCAGCATTTGTTTCAATACATATTGGTTGATGAATTTCAGGATACTAATGCAGCACAAATGATGTTGCTGAAAATGCTGACCAAAGATACTGATATGCCAAATATTTGTTGTGTTGGCGATGATGACCAATCTATTTATTCATGGCGTGGTGCAGAAATCAAAAATATTCTGGAATTTGAAAAAACATATCCGGGTGCCAAGATTATCAGATTGGAAACAAACTATCGCAGCACTGGTAATATTTTAGGTGCAGCAAATTCTTTGATAAAAAATAATCTTGGACGTTTGGGCAAAGATTTAAAATGTGCACCTGATAAAGATATGGGTGAACCTGTTTATGTTTTGACTGTGCCAAATGAATGGGACGAAGCACGTTTTATCTCAGACACAATAATCAGAAACGGTAATAATATTTTTTCTGATTTTGCTATTTTGATACGTGCAGGTTCTTTGTCTAGAACATTTGAAGAAGAATTTACAGCACGTGGGTTGCCTTATAAATTAGTTGGTGCAACTAAATTTTATGACAGGGCTGAAATTCGTGATGCAATTGCATATATACGATTATTGGTTTATCCATTTGATGATATTTCTTTTGAACGTGTTATATCTAAACCCAGCAGAAAAATTGGTCCAGCAGCAATCGCAAAATTGCGTGAAAATGGACAAAGTTTAATGGATGGTTTAAAAAATGCTAAATTGTCCGCTGTGCAAAGAACAAATGCTGATGATTTTTTAAATACTTTTGATTTTGATTGGCAAAATACAGCACCAAAAGATGCTGTGCAACAATTATTAGAAAAATCTGGTTATTTGAATATGTGGCGACAATCCAAAGATGTTGATGCAGAAGAAAGACTGGAACATATTCGTGAATTAGTATCTGGTGTTGTTGCAAAATATGATAATTTACCGGCTTTCTTGGAACACGCAGCATTGATGATGACCGATGATAACGATAACGAATCAGAAGATAAAAATGTAGTCAGTATAATGACAATTCATGCAGCCAAAGGTTTGGAATTTAATACAGTGTTTTTACCTGCATGGGAAGAAGGCATCTTTCCAAATGATAAAACCACCAAAGAAGGTGATTTAGAAGAAGAACGTCGTTTGGCCTATGTTGCAATTACACGTGCCAAAATTCGTGCTGTTATAACAAATGCTATGATGCGTTCTGTGTTTGGGCAACGCCAATATCAAACCCAATCTAGATTTATAAATGAAATAGATAAACGTTTTTTAAATATTCAAGGCAATCGTTATTATGAACCTGTGACACCGTCATCAAAACATAAAACAGTTGTGACCAAAAATGAATCTGTTGTTGGTAAAATGGTTACGCATCAGGAAATGGGTTCGGGTGTTGTAATTGCAGATAATGGGAACACGTTGACCGTTGCTTTTAAAACAAAAGGTATTAAAAACGTAGCACGTGATTTTGTGCGTTTTGTTTAATCAGAGGTTTTATTGATAGCTTTCTTGGCCAATCCAGAAGAGAATTTTGTTGCTTTATCCCAATAGGTTTTTGCATCTTTGGATAATTTCTCACCAACTGTATTATCAACACTGCCACCAATGTCTTGTGCCAATTTTTCTGCTTGTTCTGCAAAGTGCCAAACTAATGCACCTGCCAGTAATGTTGTGATTGTAGATGCCATTACATATTGGTTATTGTCAATACGAACTATATTTGCCATCAAAGCACCACAAATTGCGATGATGATAGATAAACTGACAAAAAATACGGCTGCATTTATAAATACTCCCAATACACCAGATATTTTTTTCGTGTTGAATAATTTTAACAGCCCATTAAATATCTGTCCAAAATAGCCCTTTTGGGTTGTGCTGGGCAAAGCTTCTGCCAAAGCAGTGAATGGCAACAATAATAACGTAAAAAACAAATTAGCCACAACACCTAATGTCATAAAAGCATATTTAAATATACATCCTATGAATACATAGACGGACACTAATCCTATGATAATTCCACCAACACCGCCCGATGTCATCCAATCAAATGCTGTTCCAATCGCACGATAAAAATATACAGATATACGTGATGGCAAACACATGATATTTGCGGCTGTTTCTCCGTCAATAATCATATTTTCTAGATTATTACTTTGTACATATTGATGAATTGTTGCACATGTGTTTGGAATATCAACTTTATAAGTTTTTGCAACGGCATCTAAAATATAATCTGATAATGCACTGCCCAGTGCCAGTATAGGTGAAACAATTTTTGTAAATATTTTTGCTGGCCCATAATTTAAAATTATAATCCAAACAGCGATAATCATACCTTGTTTAAATATGTTAAAGAATACTTTTTTGTAATCATCTTTGGATTCACCACGAATCATTTTATATGATTCCAGCCCAATCCAAAAAGCATACATAATCAATAAAAATATAATAGTAAAACGAACCAAAGAATGTTGTAAAACATAATCCATACCAGATAAAACCTTCATAAACATTAAACCGATTTTTGCTTCTATTGGAACAAAATCAGATTTGGTCGCATCTATATTGGGTTTGAATTTTTCAAAATCTTGTGCAACAGAATCTTTCACAGATTCTATATTGTAATTGTTAATCAAATTACCGTATTCGGACACTTCACCAATTTGTAAATTACTGTCGGCAGCAAAAACATTGTACGACAAAAACACGCATAAAATGCCAGCAAATAATCGTAACAATATTTTTTTTATAAACATTATTTTGCTTTCCCCCTAATGTAATTTACGAATTTACCAGGTGCTCCAAAAATCATTTTCCATACATCTTGGACCCATGTTCCAAATTCAAATTTCAATTTGTCTTTGGATGAATCTCCAATCAATTTATCAATTTGTGGAGAAATCACCCAGAAATATAATAAACCAATACCAGTCATAAATATTAAAAATTCAAATCCGTTATCCATAAATTCAAAAGCCCCAGGATACCTGTTTTCAACCACAGAACGTTGAGTGTTAAAACATGTTATAAATTTGTCTTTATCCATTTTTCCATCAACAACAGAAACAGATTCACATTCAGAAAATACATGCATAATAGACATGGCTTTTGTGTCTTCTGATTTCCAAGATATTTGTTGCCGGTTAATATTTTCTGTGAAATCTTTGGTCAGCAAAGGTGGCATAATTGTTGTAAAACCATCTACTGGACCTGGAAAGAAAGCATCTGCTGAATAATATGCCAAAGCATAAATTATACATACCTTCAAACTGATTCTTAAAATATCCACAGCAGAATTTACCAACACATCTAAGATGTTTGTAATCAAACCTTTGGCCATAGACCACACTTCTTCAAACGCATACGAAGCGATAAACAACGGCATAAATATAATTATGAATACCAATTTAAAGATAACATTTAAGACTTGGAAAATTAAATTAAAACCAATTATTAAAAACAGTATAACCAATCCCAGTCCTGATATCCAGGTGAACAATCCACCACCCATATCCATCCATGAATAATTCATCAATGCAAATCCACCGCCAACACCCCCCAGCATAACAGCATTTAAATTACCCATAATACACATAAATGGTTTTAATACAGGTGTTAAAATATCTGCACCTGCCATACCCGTATCAACAGATGTTAAATCGCATTTTGCATGATTTACAATTTGTGTTGTTGCCATAGACATCATAGACCCAACATACATAACGGGGTGCACAACGACTTTGGTTACCATTTTCAAAGTGTTTGTCCCAGATAGATTTATTGCACCCAACAAAGCACCAGCAATCAAAACACGAACACCAGTTTTCCAAACTTTTTCAAACCATTTTTTGAAATCTAGTTTTGGTTCAGTTTTATCTAAATTTGTTACTGCTTTGGATGTGGCTTGTTCATGAATGTAATTAACTGTATGAATGATTATAAAAACCCCAAAACCGATTGATATTACAATCCACAGATTATTTAACAATCCGTTCCAGAACATTTCTGTTGCGTTTCCGATAACATCAAATAATTGCGTTATGTAATTACATAAAAAACAACCATTAGCGGACGCAATATCACCATTTTTAACACCTATTTGTGTTAAAAACATGCCAATACTGGTGTAAGACAACGATTCCCCACCAAGAGCAGAACTGACGTACCAAATTCCAACCCCAAATGCTGTAGCAATGCTTAGAATTTTAATGATAAAAGATATTATCCAAGACATTATCATTTTTTATCAGCTGCTGTTTCCCCTGTTGTTTTTGTTGCTGCGTCTTCTGGTGCAAACCTGTTTTTTACAACTTTTTTGGTTTGTTCCTTGACCAATTCAGTTAATTGCCATGTATCTTCACCGATTTTGTCTGATACAGATGTATTTTGTTTTAATCCCAATGTGTTCATAATTTCCTGTGTTATTTTTGGTAACTGTTTTGCTAGATAATTTACCATAAATAATAACACACTGGAACCTAAAAAAGTTACCTGAATTGCAGAAGGGTTATCTAAATCAAAATTCAACAAAGAATCTGTGGAATTTTGAATTGTTTCCATGTTCACACCATTACCATTTAAATACCCATGAATAATCAGCAAAATAATAGTGTATGTTAAAATAGATGCGGCAACAGATATAATTGCATTGATTAAATTCTTTAATTGACTGCTGCCCAGATTTTTACCTAAACTTTTCATCCAATCTGGTAAATTTGTTGCACCTTGGAAAACAAAGAATACCAAAGATAAAGGGAAAAAGAACGAAAACATCGCCATTGCAACAATAATGTCCATAAAACAAAATGAATATTTAATAAATATTTTAACAAAATAGTAAGTTAAATATAAACCCAGCAGAAATACAATCAGACGTTTATAAAACCATGCAAAATCCATCTGAGAATGTACAATAACAAAAATGGAATCAATCATTGCTATACCAGTTTTAATAAATACTTGGAAATTAGTAATACTGGTTTGTATCAACTGTAACATAGAATCTTTCAATTCAGGATTAAAGAAGCTTTGGTTATCCATCTGAATTGGTGTGTAATCTGTTTTGATTTTGTATTTTTCAGGTAACATATTTTTTGTGTATTCCATTGTCACAACTGTTACAGGTTCAAAAGTGACTTTAGAAATTAATCTGGGAACAGATAATCCCAAAGTCAACAAAGATAACACGGTTACGGCTTTTATTAAAACTGGTTTAAGAGATTTTTGGAAAAACGGGTCGTTCATTCCAGATTTCATATTTTGCCAAAATGTATTTATTGCATAAAAAGCAAACAAAATACCAAAAACAATAACACCAAATGCACTTAATTGTTCGTATGCACGTGCAGCAGTATCAGATATAATAACGAACAGATTGTCAAATACTGGGCATGCCCAGCATGTTGTTCCACCTTCTGCAAAAGAATTTAGCCATCCGCTCATTTTTTTATCTTGTTTTTGATAAAGTTAGCAGCCTTGGAACCTGCGTTCCAAAGAGTTTTTGCTGTATCTGGTGCAGCTTTTGTTTTTGCCCATATCTGTTTTCCAGATGCAGCAGCTTCGTTATACAAATCTTGTGAAACACCAGAATAAACTTCCAATCGTTTGCGTGTTTGTTCAAATATATTTTTCATCAGAATAAATGTCAAAATAGAAGACAATACCAACATAAACTGTTGCCCAAAGTAATTTGCAATGTTTGTAATTGTTGGGACGTTGGTTCTGGAAATGCCATTTGCTGCAGCAACAAACGTTGCAGAATTCCAATTAAACAACGCATGCACCAATGCAATGTTTACACATAAAATAATTGCACATGCTACCATGGTGATAATTAACTTTTTCAAAGCATCAGTCAATTGGCTGAATACAGGAACCACATCAAACCATTTATCAGATTTTTTTGCAACCCAAACCAATACTTTAAAAGGATACATGATTAAAGCAAAACAAAAATCAAATATCGCCTGAATTATTAATAATGCCATAAAGAAATTAGAAGACGTAAATGCGATAACCAGCACCAACCCAGTCAAAATGTTCATTATATCTATGCCGTTATGGGGAACCAATTTAGCCATGCCCAACAACCCACGTGACAGATATCTAATACCATATGCGATAACTTTATTATTTTCTTGTGCAATAACATGAACAGGTTGAATTAAAAAATTACAACTGCGTTCAGACAACCAACCTTGTGCCAGAATAGTCTCGTTACACACAGGCATAGAATCATCAAATGAATTTATACCATGATTGACCGTTTTTAAAATACTTTGTGTATAATAAGAACCAAATTCCAGAAACGGATTTACAAGCCATTCTGTGATATAGGTTGGTTTTAATTGTAATAAAATTACACCTGCGATAATTGCACGTAAACATGGTTTTAAAACATTTTCTGTAATAGACCAGCCGGTTATTTTGCCGTTCCATAAATCACCACCGCCAGAAAAACCGATAAATTCCAGCCAATCTTTTGGAATAAACAATTTGAATAAATATGTTGCAATATAAAATCCCAGAAAAATATAAACGAACAAATAAATTATACCTGTGCCATTACCAACGAAATATTTATACAAAGACACCGCAACATTCATCATTGTTTCCAGAACCAATGGAACAAAAGATGATAAATCAAAAGCATTTAATAAATTACCAGCAGCAAAAGCTGGTTCATTAAAAAAAGTACACAAAATAACCATCAAAAATAATGATGGAAAATTCCTGGATAACCTACGTAATCTGGTTTTCAGTGTGTCCATTCTCTCTTTTTTTATTTTTATATATTGAATTATATCACATTTATTATAAATTATGGTATAATTAAAATCATGAAAACGTTAAAAAAATTTTGGTTGGGGATTGCAGCGTTATTTCCGATGACGTCTTGGGCATTACCTGGTATAGTAACAGGTACATTGGTTACACTTGCTGGGTTGGCTGGTGCCAGCATGTGGCGTAATATTTCACCTGTAAATACCAGTGAAGCATATGATTTTTTTACTTCGTGTTGGACATGTCAGATTTTTACAGATGTAATGACTTCGTTGTCTAATGTTTTACCTGCGATTTATTCTTCTTTGGGACGAATCGTTATTCCAGTTACGACTGGATTGTTGGCGGTTGTAATAGCTTGGCGACTGGTTTCTGGTTTTTTAAATGGAAAAACAGAAGATGGTGGCAAACTGTTGGGTAATTTTGGTGCGTATCTAGTGAAATTGACTTTGGTTGTTGGGTTATTGTTATTGCCGTTACCTAAAATCATAGGTGACGTAATTATAACACCAGCTATGACTTTGGGAACATCATTAAATTATATAGTGGCTGACAAGAACAGTTTTTCTGAATGTATGGTTGCTTCTGCTATTCTTGATACAACAACCGCAACGGCACAAACAGCAGAACGTGGGGCATTTTCACCAAAATTAAGACATCAGTTGGCATGCGAAATATCCAGTGTTCATCAGGTTACAGGTTTGGGAATGACGGTTGGTTGGACTATGTTAAATATGGCTTTTGACAGCAAATATATGTATAAAATTTTAAATGGATTGCCTGTGTTTCCAAATGCACAAATGGCTTTGATAGGTGCGGCAATAATAATAATTTATTTAATAGCTTTATTACCAATACCGCTTTATTTCTTTGATATTTTTGTGACTTTGGCATTAGATTTTGCAATGTTACCGTTGATGTTAATGTCTTGGATGTTTGACAAAGATGAATTTTCTTTGTTACCACAGGGGGGCAGAACGATTCGTCAAATGTTAGAAGATGTGTTCAAAGGTGCTGTCGGTATTGCTATAACTGTTGTATTTTTGGGCTTTTCGGTAATGTTTTTAAATGCTTTGTTTGAAAATTTTGGTGGTATTGACGTATTAAGAAAATCTTTTATGAATAACGATTCGCAAATATTGATGGATGCGCTGGTTTTAAAGGACAGCAGTCTGTTATTGGTAATTTTATCTGGTATATTCATAGCAATGTTTATGACCATGATTCCGCAGTTAACAAATGCATTATTCAAAGTTCAAATTTCAGATGACTACTATAAAAAGGCCAAAGATAACATAAATACATTGTGGGGAGACGTGAAAAAATTGGGCTCATCCATAAAAAAATAAAAAATCAAGTGCTTTATTTAACATGACCCACTTTTTTATGTAATCCGAATCTGATATAATTCACAGTGATGAAAAAGTTTCCGATTCTTTATTGGCCATACAAGACAAATGGTAATACAGATTACCAGTTGTCTCGCAAGGTTATAAATAATGCCACTGGCTTGATGCCAGAGGTAGTTATTGCTGATTTAGATATTCGTGGAATTTTTGAAAATAATGAAGATGCTACGATATATTATCCCGTTTTTTGTGAATCAACCGGTTGGTGGGGGGAATTGTTGGGTGGCAATGGTGTTGTGGTGGATAAAATAATAGTGTCCCCCGAATGTCAATTGATGGTCATCGTTGCAGAAACCAAGGCAAATTTGCATGGTAATCATCAATTATTAGCTGCTGAGATATCACCATCCAGCGGTTTTTTCAAAAAAATGAATTCTTCTATTGCGACTGTGGCTGATATGTTGGCTACTGATGCTGGGACAATTTTGGCTTTGTTTACAGGAAAAAATCCGAATCAGTTTGTAAATATACTTGAATCTACGGGTAATTCTTATTTAGGCTGCATAGGTCAATATTAAAATAAATACTTTTAAAATAATAACTTTATCTTGATTTTATGAAAAAAGCAGGTATAATCTTCGGGCTATATGTAATTTTGTAAATAAAAGGACACAAAGATGAAAAAAGGAATTCATCCAGAATATCATGAAATTAACGTCACAACAACTGACGGTAAAACAGTAAAAATGTATTCTTCTGTAAAGAAAGATTTGGTTTTGTCTATTGATAATTTAAACCATCCAGCATGGACAGGTCAGCGTAACAACGAAGGTGCTAAGGGTAAACGTGCTGCTGAATTTAAAAGCAAATTTGCTGGTTTCAAATTCTAATATAATTGGTGAAAGGCTATGGATTTGCTGATTAAAGGTTCAACAGAATTAAACAAGATGTTTGCAGCACTGCAAAATACAGCATCTGGTTTACGTCATGATTTTGGCGAAGTTGAAAATCTTCAGCAATCTTTGCGTGGTGCACGTGATTTTGTGGCAAAGGCTGCCGCCAGAATAGAAGAAAGCATACTAACCGATTTACAGTTGGTGCGTCCATCTGCTGGTTTGTTAACACCTGATGTTTCAAAATCTGGTGATGGTCGTGATGAATTTGTATTGGCTTTGTCTGGGGCATCCAATTTTGTTCGTGGTAATCCACATTTTGCCATTTCTTTGGCTTTGCGTGCAAATGGTGAAACCAAGATAGCGTTGGTATATTCACCCATAGACGACAGATTATATTATGCAGAAGCTGGTATGGGGGCATACGTGTTTTCTGCATTTCATTCTGAAAAAATTCATGTTTCTAATTTAAAAGAACCAATTGATTTAACAATTGGATATAATACAAATGGTATTCGTCCAATAATTTCCGGCAGTGCACGTGAAACAGGATGCCCAGCATTAGATTTGGCATGGGTTGCGGCTGGTAAATTGGATGCATTTGTTTCTGACCCATTGGATTTTGCTGAAATTGCGGCTGGCGAATTATTGGTTCGTGAAGCGGGTGGCAAGATATCTGTTGATGGTGCTGATGTGGTCGCAACTAATGGCAAAGTTGAATTATAAGATTTAAACCGACAGCATGTCGGTTTTTTTTATGTTAAACATTACTTGCAAAGTCAAAATATTTAACATAAAATTATCACTATGAAATTCAAACAAATTTTACGTCGTTTTATAAATTTTATTTTCTGGTGCTTTGTCGCTGGTATTGCTGGTTTAGCAATATTGGTTTTGATATATGGACATGATTTACCAGATTATAAAAAACTTGCAACGTATACACCACCTGTGGCAACACGTTTGTATGCTGCTGATGGTTCTTTGTTAATAGAGTATGCTGAAGAACGACGGGTGTTTATTGATTTTGAAGATATGCCAAAACAATTGGTAAATGCGTTTGTCGCTGCTGAAGATCAAAATTTTTGGACACATCCTGGTATTGATATTCAGGGGATTATTCGTGCCAGTATTCATAATGCTATGCATGCAATTGGTTTTAATACTAAATTTACTGGTGCATCAACCATTACACAACAGGTTGCAAAAAATTTCTTTTTAACATCAGACAGAACAATTTCAAGAAAGGTTAAAGAAGCCATCTTGGCATTGCGTCTGGAACGCAGTTTTTCAAAACAACACATAATGACATTATATTTAAACGAAATATTTTTAGGGGCACGTGCCTATGGTGTTGGGTCTGCTGCGTTGATGTATTTTAATAAACCAGTAAAAGATTTAACTTTGTCTGAATGTGCGTTTTTAGCGTCCCTGCCAAAGGCACCAAATGACAGAAATCGTGCCATAGAACGCAGAAATTATGTTTTAAGACGTATGGTTGATGATGGTTATGTGTCCAAAGAAATGGCAGATGCCGCAGCAGCCGAACCATTAAATATAAATTCTGGTTTTACAGAACAGATGGAAATGGATTTTCAGTATTTTGCAGAAGATGTTCGTCGTAAATTGCTTGATAAAATTGGTCGTGATACATTGTATAATGACGGTTTGTATATCAAAACAACAATTGTTCCTGAATATCAACGTGCTGCCGCTGCTGCATTAGCCAAAGAATTAGATGCATACAACAAAAATAAATCAGAAAATGCCCCAAAATTACAGGGTGCAATTATAGCTATGAATCCGCACACTGGCCGTATAGTTGCAATGTCTGGTGGACGTTCTTTTCGTGAAAGTTCGTTTAATCGTGCAACACAAGCATATCGTCAAATTGGTTCAACAATTAAACCATTTGTTTATTTAGCAGCATTGGAAAATGGTTACAGTCCAGAAAGTTTGATTTTAGATGCACCAATTGTTGGATGGCGTGAAAATAATAAAGAATGGAAGCCTGAAAATTATGACAGAAAATTTTTGGGAAATATTCCTTTGCGTTTTTCTTTGGAAACATCTCGTAATGTTCCAACTGTCAGATTGGTTGAACAGATTGGTGTTCCGACTGCGATTGCATCTGCTCAAAGATTTGGCGTTTATCCAAAAGATTTAGATTCCAGTAAATTAAACGAATCTTTGGCTTTGGGGTCTGGTGAAACAACGTTACAAAAACTAGTATTGGGTTATTCTGCGTTTATAAATGGTGGACGTGTTATTGAACCTAAAATGATTGATTACATAGAAGACAGATATGGTAACATAATTGATGGTAAACCCACAGAACAAATAGAATGGAACGAATCTTTGTTGCCACCTGTGATGGATGATAAAACAGAACCATTATCAGATGCACAAAGTTTATATCAGATAGTATCTATATTACAGGGTGCAGTTGAACGTGGTACTGGAAAGCAGGCTCGGGTGTATGGACATACGATTGCTGGTAAAACAGGCACAACCAATCAAGTCAAAGATGTTTGGTTTATTGGTTTTTCTAAAAATTTAATAGCAGGGGTTTATTTGGGGTATGATATTCCAAAACCTTTGGGTGCTGGTGCAGGTTCCCATATGGCAGCACGTGTGTTTTCTGATTTTATGACAGTTGCATTAAAAAATGAAAGTAATCAGCCTTTTGCAGTTCCAGACGGTATGACGTTTGTGCGTGTAAACAGAAATAACGGGGTAGCAGCTGTACATGATTCAGATGGTATAATTATAAATGAAGTTTTTAAGGCTGGTCAGAAACCAAATCCACCGCATACAAATGAACAACAAAATAATACACTGATGTTGGGTAATATCTTTTAAATATTTTATATTTGTTTGCCAAAGATTGTGTTTGTGATAAAATACCTGATGATAAAGGAAAGGAGTTTTTTATGCTGACAGATTTTTTGTTAAACAATAATGTTCAAATTTTTGCAAGTGGATGGATGCAGTTTGCAGCGGCTTTTGGTTTAGCTTTTGGATTGATGTTGTTATTTGGTCGCAGTTTTATTCGTTTAATGCATAAATGGCAGGGCAAAGGTCAACCAATCAGTGAAAACGTTCCGTTGGAACATCGCAAGAAAGCAGGAACCCCATCAATGGGTGGAATTTTGATTGTAATTAGTATATTGGTTGCATCATTGTTTTTTATGCCAATGAACAGTATTCCAGCATGGATAGCACTGTCTGCTTTGATTTCGTTTGCGGCTATCGGTTTTGCAGATGATTATAAAAAAATTAAAAGTCAGTCTAAAAAAGCATCAAATGGTTTGTCTCCGTCGTTGCGTTTAGCATTAGAAGCGATTTGTGTCGGTGTTTTGACATACTTTATTAACAAAACGATGCCAGGATATGTCCCCAGTTTGTCCATTGTATTTGGTTCCAGTGTGGTCTTACCATTGGAAGCATGGGGTTTGGGATTTTTATATTATATATTTGCGTATTTTGTGATATGTGGTTCTGCTAATGCTACAAATATTACAGATGGACTGGACGGCATGTTATCTAAATTATATTTGCCTGTATTGTTAGTTTTGGTTGTTGCTTTATATGGTTCAACCAGAACAGGTTTTATGGATGCGGTTATGTTTTTACCACAAACCAGCGGATTATACGCAATTCTGGGTGCGACATTTGGGGCAGTATTAGGATTTTTGTGGTTTAATGCTAAACCAGCATCAATATTTATGGGTGATGTAGGTTCTTTGGCCTTAGGTGGTTTTATGGGAACAGTTGCGATGTTATTAAAATCTGAAATTATAATGGGAATTGCAGCGGGTATGATGGTTTTGATATTATTATCATCTTTTGTTCAAACAATGTGTTTTAAAATCACACGTAAAATAACAGGTACAGGTAAAAGGGTGTTTTTACGTGCACCTTTACATCATCATTTTGAAGAACTAGGCTGGCCGGAAACGAAAATCGTAGACAGATTTTTCGTGTTATCTATTTTGTTTGCGTGCATGGCTTTGGTTTTATTAAAATTTGTATAATGGGATAATAACATGTTAAGACTTACGCGTGGTGAAGACAGTAAATTAACCAGTTGGTGTTTTGAAATAGATCGCAGTTTGGTTCGTTGGATTCTGCTGTTGGTTGGTATTGGTGCTGTTATGATGGTTACTGCTGGTGCTGCCCAGGCTGCCCATATGCGACCACCACAACCATGGTTTTATTTTATTGTCAAAGCAATACCGGCTTATATACTTGGGTTTGCGTGTTTGTTTGGTTTCAGCATGTTAAATAAACAACAGGTTATAAGAATATCTGTGTTGGGTGCATTGGTTGGAATTATAGGATTGATAATTACTGTTGTTCATCCTTTTAAAATGAAAGGCAGTTACAGATGGGCGCATATTGGCGGATTCAGTTTTATGCCAGCCGATATGTTAAAACCGTTTTTCATAGTTTTAACTGCGTGGTTTCTAGATAAAATGCGAAAAACGTTTGGTAATAATATGTTTGTAAATAAACAAGCTTGGAAATTTAATTGGACCAGCTGGTGGCCATATTTGTTGGCATTCAGTCTTTGTGCTTTGGTTATATTCAGGCATCCGGATATTGGGACAGCTGCATTGTATGTTGCGGTATTATTTGTAATGTTACTTGTTTCTGGCTTCCCGTTGAAATGGTTGCCTGGATTCATGGGGTTTGTTTTTGGTGGTATGGCATTGGCTGCATTAACAAATTCGCATGTCAGGGCACGTGCGATGCATATTTTTGATGTAGAACCAGGCAGTCAGGTATGGTTTTCGTTAAATTCTATCAGACATGGTGGTTTATTTGGCAGTGGTGATGAAGCATACGTCAAAGATGTATTACCAGAATCAACAAATGATTTTGTGTATTCTGCTATATCAGAAGATTGGGGTGCAATAGCGGCATGTGCATTGGTCATAGTTTTGTTTTTCGTGTTTAATAATTTAATTAATCATGCTATACATGCCAAAGACAGATTTGTTGTTTATACTTTATCTGGTGCTGCTGCATTATTTGCTGGTCAGGTATGTTTTAATTTAATGACGGCATTACATTTATTCTTTAACAAAGGAATGACTTTGCCATTTGTGTCTTATGGTGGGGTTTCATTTATATCATTTTGTATATTGTTTGGCATAGTATTGGCATTAATACGTGAAGATACTTGGAATAAATAATGGGGGTTAATATGAAAATATGGATTGCAACAGGTGGTACAGGCGGACATGTTTTTCCAGCACTTAGTGTCGCCACAGAATTGGCAAAACGTGGACATCGCATAACAATTTCTTCTGATGGACGTGTGTTCAAGATGGTCAAAGAAGGCAAACCAGAAAAATCTAAAATTGCTTTTGTTTGGGCATCTGGTGTTGGTGCAAAATCAAAAATAAAACAAATGATTGCTTTGATGAAAATAGGTTTTTCCGCACTAGCATTAATTATACGTTTTATTTTTAACCGCCCAGACAGATTAGTTGCGTTTGGTGGATATGCATCTGTGCCGGCGGTATTTGCAGCACATGTATGGAAAATACCAACATATTTGCATGAACAAAATGCGGCGATTGGTCGTGCTAATAAATTTGCATTGCGATGGGTAAAAACTTTGATGACCAGTTTTCAAACAGTTGATGGATTATCAAAACAAACAAATGTGCGTGTTGTTTATACTGGATTGCCAGTTCGTGCAGATTTTTTAGCTGCTGCGAACAGCCCATTAAAACATGAAAATAAAATTTTAGTTACAGGTGGTTCTTTGGGTGCACAAATTTTAGATGAAATTGTGCCATTGGCAATCAAAGAAATGAAAAACAAAAAAATATTTGTTACGCATCAAACCAGACCCGAAAACGTTGCAAAATTACAACGTTTTTATGCAGAAAACAAAATACACGCAAACGTATTATCATTTGTGCGTGATATGGCGACTGCTGTTACGGATGCAGACATAGTTATTGGTCGCAGTGGTGCCAGCACAGTTATAGAGCTGGAAACGATTGGGCGTCCTGCGATATTGGTTCCATTGGCAATAAATCCAGATCAGGCAGCTAATGCGGAATCTTATGCAAAATTGGGTGGTGGATTTGTAATTGAACAAAATAAATTATCCGTTAAATGGTTGACATCTACATTGGATGATTTGTTTGATAACCCTGCTAAACTGGATAAGATGGCAAAAAAATCGTATGTTCCAAATTCAGCAGTTGAAAAAATAGCAACAACAGTAACAGAATAAAAAAGTTCTTGTAATAAAAATCATAATTAAATATACTGGAAACAGAAAACAAGGATGGGGGACGTGACACAGCAATCACATAAATTCAAAATACATACAAATAAAATACTGTTTGGTATTTTGTTGTGCGTTGTTTGTCTGGTTCCAAATATGGTGTATGGTGTGACTTATGATGATTGTGTGTCTGGTAAGTATATGAAAGCGTGGCACAAAGATAATAAAAATTGTACGCCATGTAAAGATGTTACAGACGAAGAATTAAAAGAGGTAGGTATATCAGAATATGATGTGTATTGTCCTGGTTTAAAAAGTGCACCCAACGATAAACCAAATGTTCAGGGGTTAAAGTCATGCAGTGCTGATTATGATACCGACAAAGCGTTATTTACACCAAAATCTGATCGTAAAGGTTGTGAACAAACTGGTTCTGTGTGTGATTATGGTGATTATTTGCCGCCAGACAGTATTGAATGCATACCGTGCCCAACCGCAGAAAACAGAACAAAAAATTGGTATTGTCCGGGGGGGCGCTTCTATAAACAAAAATCTGAACCAAACGGTTTGCTAGAATGTGCATCAGATGATGAAATAGCACCAGAAGTGTTGTGGCATTCAAAGTGTGTGAAATGTCCATCGGGCAAAGTACCAAATAAAAAGGGAATTTGGACCTGTTCTGCAAAAGCTGGGAATACTACTTTTTATGGTGCATATTCGTTGTGTATTAGTTCTGATATAACAGTAACACAGGACATGGAAATTACGGATTTGGACAAAGTATGGGGGTGTTCAACGGAAGATATCAACGGTTCATCAGATACTGGTGGTTTTATTATCCATGTTGATACCAGTGGTTTTTCGGGACACCGATATACTATCCAAAGCCCTGAAGAAAAAGATGACAAATTAAAGGATACTTATAATGTGGTGCAAAATGCTAAATGTCAGCCTGGCCAGGTGGCTTTTGATGGTTCTTGTGTTGCATGCACGTCTAATCAAGATTGGATAGAATATGCACGAAACAAACGAATGTACTGTCCGGGTGTGAATACTT